>CAIJTV010000448.1:0-1685 GCA_903823635.1 uncultured Planctomycetaceae bacterium | reverse complement strand
AGGTTCCTCCTGGGAATTGTCCCGAAGTAACTTTCGTACGACGGACATCCTTGTCCGTCGCGACAGTTTCGACGGACAAAGATGTCCGTCGTACAAATCGGGAAACTATTTCGGGACAATTCCTTGGTCAAGGGCTTTCAGCCCTTGGCAGGTTGATCTGGTCGGCAGTCATTTTCACTTTTGTGGGAAGTTTGTCTGTCGAAATGATCTCCGCAACCGTGCAGGGGTCTCCTCAGGCTGCTGCGAAGCTGAGCGTGTTTCCGGAGTCTGTGACGCTCGGTTCCCCTGAGAGTTCTGAGCAACTGATCGTGATCGCGACGGACGAAAATGGAGTGACCTCCGATGTGACGCGGCAGGTCACAGTGTCGTTCGCTCCTGAAGGCTGCGCCAAGATCAACTCGCAGGGACGTGTCATTCCGCTCGAGGATGGTCAGTCGACGCTGACGCTCCGCCTGAACAACCTCTCCGTGGACGTCCCTGTCCGTGTCAGTGGAATCACGAATCCACCTCCGGTTTCGTTCCGGGATCAGATCATTCCAATCCTTTCCAAGTCGGGTTGTAATTCTGGTGGATGCCACGGTAAGGCGGAGGGCCAAAATGGGTTTCGTCTAAGCGTTTTTGGTTTCGATCCGGGGGCAGACTACGACGCGATTGTCCGAGACAGTCATGGACGCCGCTTGTTTCCCGCATCACCGGAACGCAGTCTGTTTCTGATGAAGGCCACAGCCATTATGCCGCATGGCGGTGGACGAAAAGTGGAACCAGATTCACGCTGGCATCATCTGATGCTCAGATGGGTTCGCGAAGGGGCTTTCGCTGACCAGACGGCGCGAGATCCAGTTGTGCAGTTGAAGGTGTATCCGTCTGAGATCACGATGGAAGCCCTGGCAGAGCATCAATTGCGGGCGACTGCTGTTCATCAGAGCGGGCTTGTTCATTGTGTGACGATCGAGTCTGAGTTTCTGTCCAACAATGAAGTGATTGCGAAAGTCGATCGCGACGGGCTTGTGACGACAACGGATGTTCCCGGAGAAGCCGCAGTGCTCGTGCGTTACATGGGGCATGTCGCGGTCTGTCGGCTTACTCGACCTCGCAGCAAGGAAAATTATCCACGGCCATCGGAAGCAAATTTCATTGATCCGCTGGTATGGAACAAACTGGAACGCCTTCACGTTGCAGCCAGCCCACTGGCCGATGATTCTGCCGTGCTGCGTCGGACGTATCTGGACATCATCGGAACATTGCCGACTTCGGACGAAGCTCGGAAGTATCTTTCGGACTCGTCGCCGGAGAAACATCAGCGACTTGTTGCCGAACTTCTGGATCGCCCGGAGTACGCCGATTTCTGGGCTCAGAAATTGGCGGATATCCTGCAGATCGACAAAGACATCGTGTCACCGTCGGGGGCGATTGCAGCCACCCGGTGGATTCATTCACAGTTCCGTGACAACGTTCCCTATGACCGGCTTGTGCGCACTGTTCTGACGACACAGGGTTCGACGTTGAGTGAATCGCCAGCCGCCTTTTATCAGGTTCATGCCGATGCGGAGAAAACAGCTCGCGCCGTCAGTCAGCTTTTTCTCGGTGTCCGAATCGATTGCGCTCAGTGTCATCATCACCCGTTTGAAAAATGGGACCAGAAGGATTACTACGCACTGGCTGGTTTCTTTACGGGAATTCAGCGT
>CAIJTV010000447.1:0-3409 GCA_903823635.1 uncultured Planctomycetaceae bacterium | reverse complement strand
GAGTCGCATCATCCGAAGGTGACCCCGCTGATTGTCGCCAAGATCGAAAAGACGGAAGCGATTGACGATCTGGAGAATATCCTTGACGCGACCGATGCCGTCATGGTGGCTCGCGGAGATCTGGGCGTCGAAGCGGAGATCAGCCGTGTCCCGATCCTGCAGAAGCGAATCATTCGCCGCTGCAATGAGCTGCGAATTCCGGTGATTACCGCGACGCAGATGCTGGACAGTATGCAGTCGAACGAACTGCCGACACGTGCCGAGGTGACCGACGTGGCCAATGCGGTACTTGATGGGACGGACGCAGTGATGCTCTCCGGCGAAACGGCCATCGGTGCTCATCCTACGCAATGTGTGCGTATGATGGATCGCATTGCGTCAGAAGCGGAAACACTGATTGAACCTGCAAATTTCAGTGACGTGCGCGACGATGAAACTCGCCGAGCACGCCCGATCACGGAAGCGGTAGCTCGGGGGACCATTGCAGCGGCCGAATATCTGCAGGCCGACCTGATGGTTGTTGCCACTGTTACGGGCCGCACCGCACTCGCGTTGTCTCGCATGAGAAGTAAAGTTCCAATTGTTGCATTCACCGATCGAGAAGATGTGGCTCGTCGCATGTGCCTGTACTGGGGTGTGACGCCGTTACTGAATCGAGCAGTCCAGCAATCAGCCGATACTCTGCTGCAGTTCGTCATTAGTTGGGGGCAGAAGAATCAACTGCTGAAATCCGGCAGCAAGCTGATCGTCGTCGGGCATACAAACTGGCTCGGGGAAACTCACGACCTGATGATGGTGCATGTGGTGCCGTAGGTTTGAGTGAACTTGAATCCACAACCGCCACCGGGTTCACCCCGGTGGTTCAACGGCTTTTGCACCACTCCTGACCATGAATATCGCCGCAAAAGCGAACCGTGTGTGCAAATGGCTGTGGGATATCGGCTTGGTTCGTTGGTTGCCGTGGAGGCAGGTCGCGGCAATCCGTGAAGTCATCCTGGGCAAGGAGGACCTGCAGAGATTCGCTGCGACGCCATCTGGAACTTCACTTCACGGCGTTGCTTTACAGGGGCGACCTGGACTGTATCCTCCCCGCTCCTGCATTCTTCTCTGAGGTGACCATGAATTCACGCAACTCCCGCAACGGCCTGATTTTGTTCGCCGTTTACCTGCTCTTCTATGGCGGGTTCGTCGTTATCAACGCGTTTGATCCAGCCAGCATGGAGCGAACTCCTATTGCTGGGCTCAACTTGGCCGTGCTGTATGGGTTTGGGCTGATCATCGGGGCCGTTGTGCTGTCGGCGATCTACGGAGTTCTTTGCGGGGACGCATCAGGGAACAGTTCTGGCTCAGATCATCAGGAGCCAAAAGCGTGATTTACGAATCATCATTTCTCGCTGTGTCGATCTTTCTTGCGTTCGTGGGATTCACTTTGGGACTTAGCTTCTGGCTGGGGGGCAAAGCGAAATCGTCTGAAGGCTACTTCGCGGCTCATGGTCAGATTCCGTGGTTTGTGAACGGCATTGCGTTCGCGGGAGATTATCTCTCAGCGGCGTCGTTCCTTGGCATCTGCGGGATGATCGCCTTTTACGGCTACGACGGATTCCTCTATTCAATCGGATATCTGGCCGGCTGGATTGTCGCACTGTTTGTTGTCGCTGAACCTATGAAGCGACTGGGACGATTCACGTTTGCGGATGCTCTGGATTCGCAGTTCAACTCCAAGGGAATCAAGCTGGCTGCAGGGATTAGCACGCTTGTCGTCAGCGTGTTTTATCTGATCCCGCAAATGGTCGGCGCGGGTGCGCTGGTGACGCCGCTGCTTGGATTTCCGCAGTGGGTTGGTGTCGTGATGGTCGGCGGAGTTGTCATCCTGATCGTGGTCACAGCGGGAATGCTTTCGACGACATGGGTGCAGTTCCTCAAAGGTGGCTTACTGGTTGTGTTCAGTGCGATCCTGACATGGATGATTCTGCAGCGCGGATTCAAAGTGGAAAAAGGCGGCAACGACGGACATGAGTTCCAGACGTTCCGCATTACTACGGATGATCTGACCAACGGCGATGGAAAAGTTGGCAGCCTGGAGAACGTTGACGTTGTTCCGGCCGACAATGGCTGGGAAAAGTTCGACAAGAAGTACGTCCGGCTACAGAACCGGGAAACTCAATTGGTAACCGTCTGGATGATGAAGGAGCTGACGGAGAAAGATGGCCCGAATCTCGAACTGACTGAAGTGCAGACGCTTTCCAAGTCAACTGATGGCACGATCTTCGTAAACGGCCAGAAGAAGGGCGAAAAGAAAGGCGAACCGGAGCTGTATGCCGTTGGACATATCATCGAACTCCCTGATGGGAAGACAGAAACCGGTCCGCTTTCGGCGATTGATTTCTTCAGAACTCTGCAGCAGAGCAAAGTTGTGCTGTGGCGGAACGAAAAGGTTGTCCACGCGGACAAGACTGAAACTACTGTTTACTTTCCAAAGATCACAACCGGAGCGGAAGTTCTGCGACCGGGTGAGCATCCGACGTTCAAAGGGATTCGCAGTGAGAAGCCCTTTGACAAGATTAACTTTCTGTCGTTGATGCTCGCTCTGTTCTGTGGCACGGCATCGCTGCCACACATTCTGATTCGCTACTACACGGTGAAGGACGCCAGCAGTGCTCGCAAGAGCACTATCGTCGGTATCACCAGCATCGGTCTGTTTTACGTGTTGACGCTGTATCTGGGGCTGGGAGCAATGACCAGCGGGACTTTGGATGTCAGCGAAGAGAACATGGCGGCTCCGCTGTTGGCGAAGGGAATGAATACCTGGCTGTTCGCGGCGATTTCTGCCATCGCGTTCACCACAGTGTTGGGCACGGTCAGCGGTTTGATTCTGGCGGCCGCCGGTGCAGTGACTCACGACCTGCTGGGCAGTGCTTTTGGCGTTCAGATGACCGACACGGAGAAAGTTCGAGTCGCGAAGATGTCCTCTGTCGTCGTGGGAGCCATCGCCATTGTCCTCGGAATCCTGTTCCAGAAAATGAATCCGACGTTTCTGGTCGGCTGGGCCTTCAGCGTCGCGGCTTCTGCGAATCTGCCATCGTTGGTGATGATTCTGTTTTGGCCAAAGGTGACGAAGCAGGGAATCGTTGCAGCAATTGTGGTGGGAATGGTTTCGTCCATGACCTGGATCTTGCTGAGCGGTGAAGCCTACTCCAAAGTCTACGGCCTCGACGCCGCCGCCGCGATCGTGCCCTTTAGCCAGCCTGGGATTCTGACGATTCCTCTGGGCTTTTTGACGCTGGTCGTTGTGTCATTGTTCACAACAGGTCGACAGCAAACAGCGGCGCGAAGCCGCGCATAGCGGTAAAACAGGATTGTTTGCCCGGGGTTGGGTTGTCCACAGATGAACGCAGATGAACACAGATAG
>CAIJTV010000446.1:0-4992 GCA_903823635.1 uncultured Planctomycetaceae bacterium | reverse complement strand
TGAATGAGATTCTTGCACAGAAAGTCCTGCGAAAACAGAAAGCTCTTGAACGGTTCTGCTTCGCTATGGTCCCCGCGAGAGTTACGCTACGCCGCGAATCGTACGACAGTTCTCCGTTCTTTACAGTCACTCTGCTTCTTCTATGACGAATTCTCTCCCCGCCTGGACGCCCGGCGGCGGCCTGCATTACCAACTTCTGGCCACCAGCGGCCGCGCGCGGCGTGGTCGGTTTGTGACCGCGCACGGACAGGTCGAAACGCCCTCGTTTATGCCTGTGGGAACTCAGGCCACAGTCAAGTGTGTTTTGCCCGATCAGGTCGCAGCCACTGGCGCGCAGGTCGTGCTGGCCAATACGTACCACCTGGGGATCCTTGACCGAACGCAGGTCGTCGAACGTCTCGGTGGTCTCCACACGATGATGCGCTGGAATCAGACGATTCTGACGGACTCGGGAGGATTTCAGGTCTTCAGTTTGCCCGAACGCAAAATCACGGAAGAAGGCGTGAGCTTTCAGTTCCGCTCTGGAAAGAAAGAGGGCGAGAGCACTCCGATGATGCTCTCTCCCGAAAGCGCCATGGACATCCAGCGCCGACTGGGCGCGGACATTGTAATGGCGTTTGACGAGTGTGTGGATCATCGCATGCCGCCGAAGTATATGTCCGATTCTCTGGACCGGACCTTTCGATGGCTCAAACGCTGCGCCGCCGCGCCGATTCAGGAGCATCAGCATCTGTTCGGCATCATACAGGGCGGGATGGAATTTGACCTCCGATCGAAAGCTGTGCGTCAGGTCACTTCGCTGAATCTTCCGGGCTATGCGATCGGTGGAGTTTCCGTCGGCGAAGGTCATGAAGCGATGGTCCGCATCGTGAAGCATACCGCGCCGTTGATGCCTTCTGATCAGGTCCGCTACCTGATGGGAGTTGGTTTGCCGGAAGATATTGTTGCGGCTGTCGAATGCGGCATGGACATTTTCGACTGCATCATCCCGACTCGGTATGCTCGAGAAGGCACTGTCTTCACGTGGGACGGCAAGATGCGACTGCAGGACAAGACCTATCGCAAGGATCGCTACCCGATTGACACGGCCTGTGAATGCGTGGCCTGCGCGGGTGGTTTCAGTAGAGCCTATCTCCGCCATTTGCTGTTCGCCGACGAACCACTCTACGGAACTCTGGCGACGCTCCACAACCTGCAATTCTACCAGGATCTGATGCGAGCGATCCGATTAGCGATCGAAGAAGATCGCTTTGCCAAATGGGCCGAAGGTTTCCGCGCGAAACATCTCAAAGGCCGTGCGATGTAGGGGCGATTTTTCGTCGTCAGGTTCGCGTCAAACATGACGTTGTTGTACACAGCTTTCAGCGTTTGCGCGCAGACCGCATATCCTCGGGGTTGAGCTGATTTGACTCATCGTGAGCGAGAAATTCAGGCGCGATGCTGGTGTTAGTTACTCAAATGGATTGATCAGCGGTACTCCGGCGTTCTGAAAGTCGCTTACGTTGCGTGTCACGATGGTCAACTGATGCTGGATCGCGGATGCCGCAATCAGGCTGTCTTTCACAGGCATGGCTCGTCCCTTTTTCTTCAGGCGAACAAGGAGTGCGGCCCACACGGAGGCTGTGCTCGAATCCAGATCAATCACGCGTAGCCTCTTCATGCCCTCAGCAAACCAGTGCTCGAGCTCTTTGCGCTTGCGAGGAGAATTCGTCAGTCCAATCCCATATTCAATTTCCCCAAGCACGATGGGTGTCACAGCCAAGTGTCTTTCGTGCTTTCGTAACCACGCCACAACCTCGGCAAAAGGCTCAGGTCGAGTAACTTCACTGAGCACATTTGCATCCACAAGGTACTTCATAAATCATCAGTCGATTCGGAAGGCAGTGGTTGAAACCAGTCGCTTGACGGACACGAGAGAAGCCAGTCTACAACGCCAGCATTGTCCTCGACCGGCTGTCGTTTCAGGAGGTACTGCCCCTCTTCAATTCGTTCCAGTTGAAACTGCTGACCGGGCATGATGTGATCCTGCTCCCGCAGTTCAGCCGGCAGAACGATTTGACCCTTGCTGGAGACAGTGGTTTTCATGTTGAGTAAGATATCGTCTTACTGCAATTGTGTCAATAATTTAGTGGTTGGTATAGGTTGCATGTGAGTCTTCCACGAGCGTCAATCTGGCCGATTCCTGCGTTCGCGGAAAGGCAAAGCTCTCGCTATCGTCCTGCACCAAACGCACTCAATGCCATACTTCAGATCTTAAATCCGGAAGGCCGCAAGGTGGGACAGCGCCAGGCTGGTCCCACCTCACGTTTGACAGCAGCCTTATCGCGATCCCATCGCCATCGTGACAGTCTTCAACTCTGTATAGTTGGCGAGGCCGGCTTCACCGAGTTCTCGACCGATGCCGCTCATCTTGAAGCCACCAAATGGGGCCGCGGCGTCAAAGACGTCGTAGCAATTGACCCACACCGTGCCGGCTCGCAAATTATGAGCCATCTGGTGCGCCTTCTGAACATCGCGAGTCCAGACGGCAGCGGCCAGTCCGTAACAGGTGTTGTTTGCTCGACGAGTGACCTCGGCGATGTCCTTGAACTTCAGGATACTGAGGACAGGTCCGAAGATCTCTTCGCGAGCAATATCCATCTGGTCATGGACGTCGGTAAAAACTGTCGGTTGAATGAAGTAACCACGATTGCCGTAGCGAGCACCACCGGTCTGGCAGTTCGCTCCTTGCGCCTGACCGCGATCGATGTAGCTCATGATCTTGTCGAACTGAGCCTGGTCGATCTGTGGCCCTTGTTGAGTTTCGGTGTCAAACGGATTCCCAAGCACTCGCTGGCTCGCGCGTTTGACAAGCTTTGCGACGAACTCATCATGCACAGATTCTTCCACAAACAGTCGACTGCCCGCGCAGCAGCATTGTCCCTGATTGAAGAACAACCCGAACTCCGCGCCGGCGACAGCGGCATCAAGATCTGCGTCGGCGAAGACAATGTTGGGGCTCTTGCCGCCGAGTTCAAACGTCAGCCGTTTCAGAGTCTCTGCGGCTTCTCGCATGATGATCTTTGCCGTCGTGCCTTCGCCCGTGAAGGCAATTTTGTCAACCTGCGGATGCTTCACCAGTGATGCGCCGGCGGTTGGGCCGTAACCCGGAACGACGTTGATAACTCCCGGAGGGAAGCCGGCTTCCAGAGCCAGTTCAGCCAGACGCAGACAGCTCAGCGGAGTCTGCTCGGCGGGCTTCATAACGATGGTGTTTCCCGTTGCCAGAGCAGGGCCCCATTTCCACGCGACCATCAGGAGTGGAAAGTTCCATGGGATGATCTGCCCGCAGACACCGATCGGCTCGCGGCGTGTGTAGCAGAAATAATTGCCACGGATCGGAACAGTGTCGCCCTTGATCTTGTCGGCCCAGCCGGCGTAGTAGCGGAGACAGTCGATAGCTAGCGGCAGGTCGGCAGCCCGCGCATCGTTGATAGGTTTGCCGTTATCAAGCGACTCAAGTCCCGCGAGTTCATCGAGATGTCGTTCTGCGAGGTCCGCTAGTTTGTTCATGAGGCGACCTCGATCGCGAGCATCCATTCGCGACCATGGCCCCGTCTCAAATGCAGCTCGCGCGGCATGCACTGCGAGATCGACGTCGGCCGCATCGCCTTCCGCAACTTCGCAGATCACTTCCTCCGTGGCAGGATTGACGGTTGCGAATGTCTTGCCGCTGACGGACGGACGAAACTCATCTCCGATCAGAATCCCTGTCTGCCGAATTTTTGGGATCGCAAACTGTCTTGGTTCAGTGACTGCGGACATGCGGAGGCTCCTTGAACGATGATGGGAAAATGGTTCGCTGGTCAGGCGCGTGGGTCACAGCGAGAAATTCTGAGCGGGCGACATTCCGCAAGTGGGAACTTCAGCGGTAAGTTTCTCGCGGCGCGATTATGCCTTTGTGCTTCGTGAAATGCGAATGAACGGACGAGAGTGGTGCAAAAGCCGTTGAACCACCGGGGTGAACCCGGTGGCGTGGAAAGAGTGAGGGAACGGCTCCGTTTGGGTAAACCCGGTGGCGTCTTGATTGAAGGCTAATCGACGTAAGCGAACTCATTCGAGTTGAACAGCACGACACTCAATGATGCGATGGCCAATTGTTCGGGAGTCATCGATGGGGCGACAGGTTCACTCAAGTCAGGCAACTGATAACGCTCAATGAGGTGGTCCTGGATCAATGCCCGCTTCTTAGGGGACAGTTGTTCATTAAATGCCAGCACGCAGGCGATGTCGCCATTCCAGTATTCTCCGCTGATGTTGCCCTGTTGACCGATCACCCAGGGCGTGTCCAGTCGTCGCGCAGGAACAGGATTCGTCTGCTCCACAACGAGACGCGTTTGTTGATAGACGGCGGCGCCGTGACTGCCGTTAGTGGCGGTGATCAGAAATGGATTCTGGCGATCGTGAATCTCACCGACTCCGGATAACGCATCGCTCAGACGAATGGAATTCTTGTTCGTCATGCCGACAAAGAACGAGGTCGCCGAGTTGCCGTCGCGACCACTCCAGTTGGAAATGATTTCTCGATGACCATCCGCAGCGTGATCCGTAACGACCGCGAACACCGTGACTTCATCACCATGAAGGAGTTGTCCCGCGACGTTCAGAAAGCTGGACGCTCCATCGAATCGAATTGCGGGATGGCCGTTGATCGCGTTCTTCACGAGCAACGGTTGATGTGCGTAGATCTCCTGAGAAGCATTATGCATTGCCGCGTTTCCATCGAGCCATCGTTCGACTCTTCCGTTTTGGCTTACCTGAACGCCCGATGACGCATCAAGGTGCAGCGTGGCAGTCCGGAGCAATTCGAAAGTACTCTCGCTATTCGCTGGTGAGACCTGTGCTGCCGAAGTCGCATTCGGTTCGCGAAAACGATGCAACTGCTTTTCTAAATGAGCCATGGACAACGTGAGTTCTTCATCCGTTGGCTGACGACCAAGAATCATATTCCAG
>CAIJTV010000445.1:0-2017 GCA_903823635.1 uncultured Planctomycetaceae bacterium | reverse complement strand
ATCAGTCATCACATCAATCCGTGGGGCGATATTGAACCTTGTCCGATCGTGCAGTTCTCAAAAGAGTCGATTCATCACGAGAAGGACGACAGGCATTTGTTCGACAAGTTCACGCAGTCTGAATATCTCGCAGACTTCCGTGAGTTAGCTCAACAGACAACTCGCGGCTGCATTGTGCTGGAACGTCCCGAGTTGCTGGCTCAGCTTGTGGAAAAACATGGCGCGAAGGATTCGACGGCTCGAGGAACTGCGATGCAGGAACTGAAGTCGATGATCCCGCGAACATCGCAGTATCATCCTGGCCACGAGATCCCGGAAAAGAACTGGTACTATCGCATCGCCAAGCGATTTTTGTTCAACGACTTTGGTGTTTACAACGGCCGCGATCATTCAAAGACGGCCGCTCCCTACATTACTCAGGCTGAGCCAAAACTGTCCGTCACAGGAAACGCCTCTGCCCAAAGTTGTTGTGCAGAACCTGGCGGCTGTGGATCCGGCGGGCAAGTTGTGGAACTAGGCATTACTCCGACCGAGCCTAAGTCCTGAAAAACCCGGGTGATGTGGCACTACCGTCAAACCTGATCCGGTACTCTCGACTGTTGACTATCCGGGGTTCATCCCTGCCGCTTCAAGTCTCCCCCCACATTCGAATGGCTTTCGATGTCTGATTGCTTTCTTGTCACCGGCGGTTCCGGATTCATCGGAACATGGGTACTCCGCGAACTTTTGGAACGCGGAGCGAGGGCCGTCGTGGTTGATAGCCAGAAAGCTCCTGAACGCTGGGGGCGAGTGCTAGGGAGTCGATCGTCTGAGGTGATCTCTGCTGAAGCTTCCCTGACGGACTGTGCAGCGCTGCATTCCGTGATCGAAAGATATCAGGTCACGCATCTGATTCATCTGGCCGCGCTGTTGACTCCGGCGTGTCAGCAGGATCCATTTCTGGGCTGTCAGGTCAATGTGCTGGGCAGCACCGCCGTGTTTGAAGCCGCTCGCCGTTCTGGCCGAATCAAGTCGTTGTCTTATGCCAGCTCGTTTGCCGTCTACGGACCGGAATCCGGTCACGACGATGACAATCCAAACCGACCACCTTCGTTTTACGGAGCTTTCAAACAAGCGGTCGACATGATTGCCGAACAGTATTGGCGTCATTTTCAGATTGCCTCGGTCGCCATTCGTCCGCACGTGGTCTTTGGTCCGGAGCGCGAAGTGGGTTTGACTGCGGGCCCGTCTTTGGCCTGTCGAGCTGCCGCGCTGCAGGAGAACTACGCCATCGGCTACACAGGGCGTGTTGGTTATGACTATGTTGAAGATGTGGCCCGGGCATTTGTCAGAGCTGCAACAGAGTGCCCCCCCGGCGCGACTGTCGCTGACCTTCCGGGCGAAATCGCGACCACTGAAGCATTCCGCGCGGCGATCCTGCAATGCGTTCCGGGAGCTTCATCACACATCACGATCGCCGGCCCCGAGATCCCGGCCAATATTCCGCCCAATCCAAACTACATCAACGAGCTGTTCTCTGACTGGCAGACGACGACGTTGTTGGAAGGCGTGCAGAAGACAATCGATTACTACGTCCGCAGCAATGAATCCATCACAGATCGACGATAGACGACCGAGGGTAAGATTACTCGGCCTTGATCGGACGATACTCACCGTAGGATTGCGCCGCAAGTTTTTCGAGCCAGCTCATTTGCCGCGATTCGACCGCACTGTCACCAAATTTGATGACATGAATCGTTGTCTTTCCGGTTTGTTTGGCTATCTCGCGAAGATCGGCAGGGGATAATTCTGGCTCATCACCGTCGGTCAGAAAATAGATGACATCCGGCTTCAAACGCAGCGCTTCCAGAAGTGCAGATTTGTGCTCAGTGCCGGCGTCCGAGCGGATGCGATCGATACTGTGTGAAGCCGCCAGTTTGTTAAATTCGGTGGCATAGTGCATCACACGATCCCCCTGGCGAGGCAACATCAGAGGTGTGCGATACTCATTGTAAAAGATTACGCCGAATTGCTGATT
>CAIJTV010000444.1:0-5247 GCA_903823635.1 uncultured Planctomycetaceae bacterium | reverse complement strand
ACGAAAAATTGGCGTCGTCGAATCTGCATGATTGCCCTCCAGTGTCGTCAACAGCGGGCTGGACGATGGTCGAGTCAGATCAATTTGTTTCATGACGGATGCGAGGTTTCTCTCGGCGATCGACACACTCGTTCCGCGATGAGGGGGTGTCAGCTGAAACGACGAAATGGATCGGACTCCATGGCAACCTGCGTTGGCGCACTTGTTCATTAAGATTGGCTGAACGTGACGAGTGAAATCCTGTGCGACGGAACGAGACAATCCTGCCAGAGAACGTGCTTCCGGGGCAGGACCAGATGGCCTCGCCAGCGAAGGGAACTCAGTGAGGCCACTTCCACCTGGAGCTTTCGATGTCCCTTCGTTCTGCTGTACCAGACTTTGGAGAAGCCGTTGCGCATCAACTCGATTCGGATCTTTGTGGAGAGCGTCGAGCACTTCTCGGCGAGCCAGATCTGTGCGTTTGTTGGTCAGGCACCAGCGTGCCAGTTCCATATGACTTTGGGGTGTTAGTTCGGAGAACGAGGATCGCATTCTTTGATGAGCGTCGTCGAGATCCTTAGCGATGAATCGCACTCGTTCCGATTCGATAAACATGCGTCCGCCCTGCACTTCGACCTCATATCCGTCGGGTCTCGGGAGGAACCGTCCATTCATGACTTTGCCGTCGGCCAGAACTAATATGCCGGAGGAATTATCATTCGGCGTCGCGCGCAGTCCTGTGCCGCCATCCTGAGCGATGCAGAGTCCCTGCATCAGCCCGGAGAGAAACATCGAAAGAAATGTGCAGCGCCCATCCATGAGCAATTTGTTTCCCAGGCAAACCAATTGGGCTCCTGAGCAGACTCTGCGCAGGAGTGCGCCCATTGAAAATGCCATCGGGGAGTATCCGACGGGCGGTTTTTGGGGTCAATACGAGGTCTCAGTCAGAATGCCACATATGGCCAGCCGAACGACAAAATATTTGGAATCACCGCACTTTTTCGACCGTCTGAGCCTCGCATCGGCGAAATCTGCCGATGTTTGATTAGGGGTAACGTGAGGGGTAAGGATGTTAAACTCGGGGTGAGTGGTGATCTGGCCGGTTGTTACCCTTTGCTCGGATCTCTCTCCAGCAAATAAAATGCACTGTCAGCTCGCAGATTGGAACCCCAAAGCTGATCGACGGAGCGACCCTTGATGATCGGACTTTCTTTAACTATCCGCAATCCAATGCCGTCCATCAGATCGCGAAAGTCACGCATCGACATAAAGTGGACGTTTGGCGTCTCGTACCATTCGTAGGGCAGCGCCTGAGTGATGGGCGTTCTGCCGCGTCGCAGGACTTCCATACGAACACGCCAATGTCCGAAATTGGGTACGACGACAAGGGCTCTGCGAGCAACTCGCAGCATCTCCAGCAGCAGACGTTTAGGGTTTCGTACCTGTTGCAAAGTTTGACTGAGAACTGCGAAGTCAAAACTATCGTTCGGTATGTCGACGAGACCTTCATTCAGGTCAGCGGCAATTGCCGGAAGTCCACGCTGGATAATGGCAACGATGTTGGATTGTTCGACCTCCACCCCCATGACCTCGCAGCCCATTTCGTCATGAAGTCGCTGCATCAGACGACCATCCCCGCATCCAAGATCTATCACTCGGCTATTGCGATCAATATGGTGCATGATCAGCTCATCGGTGAGCTGAATCGATGGGTCTGGCATCTGGTAACGATTGGAAGTTGGCATTGCGAAGAAGTCACGATCCGAAAGATCTGCTAAGGACTGGTGGATTCAAATGTTCGTTCAAGAAATGGAGACACTAAAGCCGCCAGAGGATCAATATCGATTAAGAATGAATCATGTCCAAACGGACATCGCAGCTCGATAAATGACACATGACGCCGGACATGCAGCAGAGCAGACACGAGCTCTCGGCTCTGACTTGTCGGAAACAGCCAGTCCGTATCGTAAGAGGCAACAAGGAACCGAGCTTTTGTCTGAGCGAGAGCCGCTTCCAGAGAAGGAAAC
This sequence comes from uncultured Planctomycetaceae bacterium, assembly GCA_903823635.1. Classification (GTDB taxonomy): domain Bacteria; phylum Planctomycetota; class Planctomycetia; order Planctomycetales; family Planctomycetaceae; genus SXXK01. The sequence continues at coordinate 3,241 of CAIJTV010000444.1, read as the reverse complement.
CCTTCGGACAGGTCAAAGTAGTCCATCATGCGAGTCAGATACAGATAGCTGTTCGCATCGAATCGCTGCACAAATCGTTTTCCCTGATAATGCAGGTAGCTTTCGATCTGAAACTCAGTTTCTTTCTGCATGCTGTAGGCGAAGCGATCGCTGTCCTGAAGTCGTCGGCCAAACTTCAGCTCGATGGAGTCCTCAGACAGATAGGTAATATGAGCCACCATGCGAGCCAGTGCGAGACCGTAACGTGGACCTTCGGAGTCGTAGTAATCTCCATTCGCAAAACCCGGATCGGCATAGATCGCTCGACGGCCAACAGCGTTGAAGGCGATTCCCTGTGCCGACAGCTTCGGTGCTGATGCCAGGACAACGGCCGCCTTCAGTTGATCAGGAAATAGAATAGCCCATTCCAGAACCTGCATACCTCCAAGGCTTCCTCCAACGACCGCCAGAAGCTGTTTGATTCCAAGATGGCGGGCAAGTTCAGAGTGAACCGTCACTACGTCTCTGACTGTCAGGAATGGAAAGTTGAGGCAGAAGCGAGTTCCCGTGACAGGGTTCACGCATCCCGGGCCCGTCGTTCCCTGGCACCCGCCCAGAACATTCGCGCAGATGACGTAGTACTTATTGGTATCAATGCCTTTGCCTGGACCGATAAAGCCGTCCCACCAGCCCGGTTTCCGGTCAGATGTGGAATGAACTCCGGCCGCATGAGCATCACCGGTCAGAGCATGGCAGATGAAGATGGCGTTCGAGGCATCTTTGTTGAGAACGCCATAGGTCTCGTACGCGACTCTTACCGGCCCCAATGTTTCACCGCTGGCGAACGTCAGCAGATGCGGCGGCTGGAAGAGATCCACATACTGCGTCTGCACGATTTCGTCAGATCGGTCGTTTGAGCTGTCCTGATCTGTATCTTGAGCTGACATTCCGAAGTTGCAGTCTGAGAAGTCTTAAGCGGGGACGAGGACGATATCAACGCTTGCAATGTCGTTAGGACATTCTTGTCCAAAAGTGTGTCGAAGAGCAGGAATGAGCACCCTGCCCGCCAAAAAAATCAAGCGTTACCACAGTACGACGGTTCCGCGACTTTTGACGTCGCGAAGATGCTGGCAGTGTAGCATCGTAGATAAGCAGTGACGAGTATCAGCCGTGTCTTTGGGGAGAGGTAGTGATCACCAGATTCTGGGCAGAATCTCGGCCCAGAAGACGAGCATGGCTAATGCGGAGTAAAAAACTCCGCAGGCGGCAATGCCGACTCGCTGATACCAGCGCGGACGCAGTGGCTCGGGTAGCAGCCGGCAGTTGATCCAGAGGATATGAAATGAGGTGATGGCGAGTGCTGCGTTATTGACGTTGGCGATAATGTAGGTCATGACCTTGGGCGAATCCACAACGGTCAGGAACAGCGTTGCCACGATAAATGACCAGACGGTGTAGACGCCCAGAATTGCGTAGTACAAATAGTGGACTTGATTGGTGCGAAGTCGGTTCTGAACTCGACGACTGCCTGACCACAGAATGTCGGTCCATCGTCTGGCAAAGTCATCGACGATAGACATCTGACTGGGAAGAAACACGAGCAAACCCACGATCAGCGACGCTGTCCAAAGTAAAGGAGCCCAGGTTCCCAGTGCCTCGCTGTGTCGGATTCCGTCTGCCGTGATGAGCGGCTGAGAATAAGTCACGCTTTTTCCATACATCGGTGAAAGGCGAGAAAACTGAATCGACATCAATGCCGGAAGAGCCATCCCCATAAAACAACCTGGAACCCAGACCAGAATTTGGTCGGCCAGAATGTATTTCCACCAGCCCCGCCAGCGATGCATATTCTCTTCAGTGAGTGGAAAGACTTTCCCAACATGGCTGAGCGTCACATTTCGTCCGCCCACTGCGCTGGGAATCGCGCCGACTTCATGTCCCATGCCCCAGCCTTTATCTCGCACAAAATTGGAATATGTCGAGTTGCTAAGTCCGCCACCACCCGCGTAGCCGGCGAAGGCTCCCAACATGGCAATGTTGCCCAGGGCCAGAACAGGCAGTGTGCCGTCTTTCCAGAGTGATGCAAAGACGTTGGTAACCGTGTCATGACCAGCAGCATCTTTAGTGGGGATGTTGCCAAACTTCAGGAAGCCACTGAAGACGTCAATCCATCCCTGCGGACTGACGAAACAGAGTCCAAGGAACAGGCAGAACCCCAGGACTGAAAAGACCTTAATCGTCATCACAACCTGTAACGTGTTGTAGACTTTGCCTCCGATCAGGACTGGCAGGATGACTCCGCCGAGACAGAGATAGGCAATTGTGTTGACCAAAAAGCTATCATCGGGAGTTGGTGGTCGATCCAGCCAAAGTGTCGCGATCAGTACGGCTGCGTTTGTCGAAAGGCCGGGAATAAAAAATGACAGGCTCATCAAAAGTGTGACGCCCATCCAGAATCCCGGGCCGGGAGCGGTTCGCATGAAGCCTGTGAAAACTGGTTCACCGCAGTAGAGAGCGTAACGCCCGGCTTCGATGTTATAGAAGGCCTGAGTGATGATGGCGATCGTAGCGATCCACATCAAACCTCCACCATATTTCGCCGTGGTGTCTGGTCCCAGCAGCCATTCGCCGCCACCAATTTGGATGCCACACATGACGATTCCCGGTCCAATCAACCCTGCCAGGTTTTTTAGCCCGAGAGGTTTTGGCGTGGGGAGATTTGCGGTGCCCCAGGCGGGAATGCCTGTTGTAGGCTGGCCAATAGATGACTGCTCATTGGTCAACGCGTCGTGGGCGCGCGGACCATTGCTTGCATCTCGCATCAGGTATTCTGCTTTCGTCGTCTGAACAATCGGCCGGAGTGGGGTTGGCTGACTGATCACCAGAATACAAAAAAGCCCGGCGTTGGGAACAACGCCGGGCTTCTGATTTTGTTTAACGTCGACTTTGTTCAACCGCTACGAAAGTGTCAGATTCCTGCCATCATAGCGAGCCACGCGATCCGGATTGCCTTTCGACTGCTGTTCGAGAATCATTTCCATCGCCTGAACAGCCGCGACAACCTGGCGATCGGCCGCGAGATCTGCGTAATCCAGTTTGCGAATTTCTGCCAGTCGTTGCGATCGCTGGTTGGCCGGACCTCCATGTTCAACAAAGGCAACTTCACGCGCAAAACGGTCGATCACTTCAATTCCGTAGCCGCGTTGAGAACGCTCACCCCACGGCTCGAGGAAACTGCCGTTGTAATGGTTATTGATCGTGT
>CAIJTV010000443.1:0-5806 GCA_903823635.1 uncultured Planctomycetaceae bacterium | reverse complement strand
GATGGCAGGTCGCTGCTATTTCATTTCCGTGGGATTTCCCATCTGACTTTGACGAAATTTGTGAAGGCGTCGAAGTGCGTCTATTGTCCCGTCGTCGAGTATGCTCATGGACTGTGCCGGTTGAGCCAATAATTGTTTCGACACGAGGTTCAGTCGTTTTTCTCGCCGTTCCAGAATGGGGCGGAGGACCCGTTCCAGATGCGATGGTGCCGAAACACCACCGGCTTTTTCATGAGCGTTCGGCTGATCGTTCATGAGTCTGAAGATTCCTTTCTCCTCGGCCGAATCCACCACTGCGTTGATCAGGCTCAGAAGATCTGAGTCTGATTCAGCGGCAATGATCATTCGCCCCAACTCCGGAAGGTCTCCGTCTTCCTTCCAGACATCAATGCACAAATCCAGCAGCCGCTGGTGTCGCGCATTCTCAAAATCATCTGCCCCGATCTGGTGCCGGATGACATCAATCGATTCAGGACAAGTTAAGATGATCTCCAATACCTCCCGTTCTGCACGTTCGAGGGCATTTTCGACTCGGGTTTTCAATTCGACGGGTTGCCTTTCGGCATCACGTCGGGTGAACCCCTTTTTCTGTGTCTGACCCCGCAATTCTTTCAATTGCTGGCGAGCCATCCGTTCATCGACCTGGACTCTGCCGCAAACATTCCGAAGAATCATATCTTCGCGAATGCTGCCAGCCAGCCCTTGTGAGGCTGCCAGGAACTCCATCATCTGATTCAACACCTGCTGTCGACCAGCAATCGTGTTGATGCTGATTCGCTGCAGGATCGAGTGCAATTTGTATTCCCACGCCTCACTGGCTGACGCCGTAAGGGCATAGAATTCTTCCGACGTGTGATCTTCCAGATAGTCTGCCGGATCTTTACCCGACGGGACGCTCAGGATTCTCAGGTCCAGATCCTCGGCCAAAAACCGTGAAATGGATCGTTCTGCGGCATCCTGCCCTGCTTTGTCCGAGTCATAAACCAGGACAACTTTTTCTGCGAATCGCCGCAGAAATCGCACATGATCTTCGGTCATTGCTGTCCCGAGTGTGGCGACAGCATTTGTAACTCCCGCCTGATGACAGGCGATGCAGTCCATGTATCCTTCAACAATTATGGCCGTCTTGCTGCGTCGAATTGTTTCTCGAGCCCGATCGAACGCATAAAGTGTTCGACGCTTATGAAAGATTGTACTTTCCAGACTGTTCCAATATTTCGCATCACTTTCAATGTTGCCCCCCGGCAACACTCGTCCTCCGAATGCAACCGGTCGGCCTCTCTCATCAATGATGGGAAAGACCAAACGACCGACTAAATTGTCAAAGTATCCAGGACCATTGTTTCGCTCCTGAATCAAACCGGCCGCTACCAGTTGAGCTGGTGTAAAGCGTGCTCGGGCCTGATCAAGAAACCAGTTCCAGTCTTCCGGGTGATACCCCAGTCGGAAGTTCCGTACAGTATCTTCCGACAGTTTTCTCTTTTTGACGTACTCTCGAGCGTTCTCTGCCTTCGCGCTGGTTCGCAGCGTTGAATGCATGAGATTGACAGCCCACTCGACTACCGCGAGCGAATCGGTCTTTTTAAGCTGATTGTCTGAAGTCGCATCATCACGCTTCTTTTTGGGGACCTCCAGCCTCGCTCGGCGAGCTAAAGACTCCATCGCTTCCGGGAAAGGAAGTTTCTCCATCTCCATGACCCAGCGGAAGCAGTCTCCGCCCTGATCACAGACCCAGCACCGATAAGTTTGACGATCCGGATAAACATGAAAGGAAGGATTCTTGTCGTCGTGAAACGGACACAATCCAATAAAATCACGTCCTCCATGGATTGGCTTCAGTGACACTGTTTCAGACACCAGATCTACAAGATTGGTGCTGGACCGAACCAGTTCCTTGAAGTCATCTCCAAAACCAACCACAGTGAACTCCGACGTCGATCTTCGACTTTGAACACGAAACCCGCGATCCGTCAGACAATCGGAATCACCTGCACCACTAAGTTCTTGTCCCTGCAGTTCATTCCTCAGCGCAGCGAAGAACGCGGCGACGAATCACGGGCTACGGGGAACTATTCAAAACAGTGGGAGCTTCAATCTTGCTCAACCACCGAAACTTCCAATGATCAACATAGGACTTTTGATTAGTGACGCCTGGAGCATGCATCCTGAACTCCCCTGTCTGGCGTCGCGCAATTCTAGCCGCGATCCGTTGGCGGTCAAGGACTTCGGTCGAACTCGCCGGGTGAAACACGACCCCTCCAACTCCCGCACAGAACAACGTTGCAGGTCTTCTTTCGAGGCTTCTTCGGTGTGCCGAGCAGACTTTCTCAGACCCGCATGCCAGGTGATTACGGCAGAGTTTCCCTGAGAGATCCGCGGTTCAGTGAGTTCTCCCAAACTGTGGAATTTCCCGCATAAGCCGTTTGACGCCTGAGAATGCGGCCTTTTGACGATTCTGTAACTGCGGAAAACTGGTGTGCTGTCCGGCTTCCAGATGAGCGGGATCGCTCACAAAATTGGGAAGTTTCCACAAGTCCGGGAGGCTGACTCGGCGAGCGGCAGGTCGTCCGCCCTCCGAGTTCGTCCCTGTCTGTTTTCTGTGACTTTCCCATCACGAAAAATCGCTGGGACACGGATAGCTGACGCGATACCGCGCGTCGGAAGCCCACTAAACCGGCGAGCGGCAGGGCGTCAGCCGTCCGTGTCTCGCCCTGCCTGTCTCTCAGTAATGTCCGTTGTGATTCACTGTCGGTGCAGAAGGGATTGGTGTATTGCAACTTTGGTTTTGATAGCATGACCGGAGAATGCCCCACCGGTTCGCCAATGCGGATCAACACCTCCGAAACGTAATAATCCCTCTGATTCTGGCAAACTCTCGCAATGCAGACCATGAAGAATCCCGCAATCATCGGCCTGCTCATCCTTGGAATCATGGGTGCGGGGCTGGCTGCTGATGGTCAGGAGGCTCCCATCAGCCTTGAAGCGGCAAGGGAACACGGGCGAGCTGAATCCCGGTTCCTGAAAGAGTCGACCGCAGAGGCTACTTCGACTCCCAGCGACGCCGTTCCTGCTTCGAACGTCGCCGCTTTTCGCGAGTCCGTGGAGCCCGTTCTCAAGAAGAGTTGCCTGGCCTGCCATGGTCCCGAGAAATCCGAGGGCCGGCTTCGCATCGACCAACTGAACCCGGATCTTCTGACCGGTCCGGACGTTGAACGTTGGCGTGAAGTCTTCGGCGCGATCAGCAAGTCGGAGATGCCTCCGGAGGACGCTGCGGAATACGCCCTTGCGGACGCCGATCGTGGACGAATTGTCGATTGGCTCACCGAGGAACTCAGGGCAGCTTCGCTTGTCCGCCGGAACATTAAAGAGCATTCATCATTCCGGCGACTGACGAATTACGAATACAACTACGCTCTGCAGGACCTGCTGGGGCTGCCTTACAATCTCGCGAATAACCTACCGCCGGAATCCACATCTGAAGACGGTTTCAAGAACAGCTCGGAACTGTTGCAGATGTCGGTCATGCAATTCCAGATTTACCGTGAGACCGCGCTCAGGGCGCTTAAGCGGGCGACTGTCAGCGGTGCACGACCGCCGGCCATTACCTACATCATTTCAATGCCGGAAGAATTTGAGAAGGCCGCTCCCAAAAAGGAAGAGGCCGCCACTGACGCTGGTCAAAAGAAAAAACGCAAGCCGCGAAATCAGCACGAGCTGTTTCACGTCGAGACAGGCGAGAGCAAACCGTTTGCGGGTGGAAAGCCGATGCCTCGCGACGCGGCTGCTGTTGGAACCACGCCAGGCGCTGCTCCGGTTGTGCTCGTTCTTCCGAAGTCGAATGAGCTCAAGCTTGATCTCGATCGCTTTCTTCCCGACGAAGGAATCATGCGAGTTCGTATTCGAGCCGGTCGTTCGACGATGAACGCCGAAGAATTCGCAAGCCTGCGTCTGATTTTCAGTGCCCACACCAGCAATAACGCGAACTTCTCGGTGGTCATTAGTGATCGTGATATTCCCGTCAAGGCTTCTGTCGATGATCCCCAGTTCATTCACTTCGATATCCGGCTGGCGGATATTCAGCGTAACCCGTTCCGCCACCTCGAAACGACCTTCCCCAGACGGGATGAGTTCCTGCACATTCGCAATGTGTCGAACGCACGGGGCGGTGAAGAAGGCCTCCAGGTGCTGATCGACCATATTGAGATCATCGCCCCATACTATGAACAATGGCCGCCGAAAACGCATACGGATATCTTCTTTGAAAGTGAGAACAGAAGTGACGAACAACTCTATGGCCGCGATGTGTTGAGTCGATTTCTGCGGCGTGTCTGGCGTCGCCCCGTCACGTCAGAGGAAATCGACCCGTTTATGGCTCTGTTTGCGAAGTATCGGCCAGAATTCGCGACCCTTGAAGAGGCGATGGTCGAAGTCCTGGCAACTGCTCTGGCCACACCGGAGTTCCTCTACCTGACGCAACGGGCGACAGCCGACGAAGCGAAATCTGCGTCGAAGATCAGTGAGCTGGAATTTGCCAGTCGCCTCTCGTTGTTTCTGTGGTCAAGCGTCCCGGATGACGAATTGCTGCAGCTTGCGGAGCAGGGGAAACTCAGAGAGCCGGACGTGCTGGCTACTCAAGTGAAACGCATGCTTACGGACCCTCGTTCACGGAGATTCTCCCGGAACTTTGTCGAACAATGGCTTGGTCTCGACAGAATGGACAGCGTGAATCATGTGACGGACAGTTCATTGAAGGAGGCGATGCTGGAAGAACCTGTCGCCTTCTTTGAGGATGTGCTCAGGAACAACCGCAGTTTCCTCGACTTCATTCATTCTGATTACGCCGTCGTGAATGAACGACTTGCAGCACACTATCACATACCGGACGTCTACGGCCCGCATTTTCGCCAGGTGCCAATCACACTGCAAACAAATCGGGGTGGCCTGTTAACGAGTGCGGTGATCATGACGATGAATTCCGATGGCAAAGATTCGCACCCGCTCAAGCGTGGCGTCTGGACGCTGAAACGGATCCTTGACGATCCTCCGCCTCCGCCGCCCCCAAATGTACCGGAAGTGGATTTGACCGACCCGGAAATTCTGAAGATGACGCTGAAGGAGCGGATCATCAATCATCGCAATAAGCCGGCCTGCATTTCGTGTCACTCCAGAATTGATCCGTGGGGGATCGCGTTTGAAAACTACGATGCCCTCGGAGCTTTTAGGACTCATGTGAATAATGAGCCGGTCGATGCAACTTCAGAACTATTCAATAGACAACCACTGGCGGGAATCGATGGGCTCAAACGATACTTGTTAATAGATCGTCAGGATCAGTTTGCTCGAGCGATGGTGCACAAGCTGACAGCGTATGCTCTCGGCAGACCACTGTCCTTTGGTGACAACGCCGACATCGACAACCTGACCACGCAATTAAGACGCCGCGAAGATCGCCTCAGCGAACTGATTGAAGTGATCATTAACAGCAAGATCTTCAATACGAAATAGACAAGAGAATGTAGACAGACTCGGCTTCCTGCTGTGTTTCATTCTCTTGTCTTCATTCTCTTGTTTGTCAATTTCCACAGGACCATCATGGCAGGTTCTTGGTCGCTGTGACTCAAACGGGTATCAACAGTGCTCTCTTCAATAGCAAAAGAATGAAGACAGAAGAATGAGAACAGATTCGGCATCGTGCCGAGTTTCATTCTCTTGTCTTCATTCTCTTGTCTGTCAATTTCCACAGGACCATCATGGCCGGTTCTTGGTCGCTGTGGCTCAAGCGGGTATCAACAGGGCTCTCTTCAAT
>CAIJTV010000442.1:0-1660 GCA_903823635.1 uncultured Planctomycetaceae bacterium | reverse complement strand
GCGAACACAAACGCGGCGTCATTTGCTTCGATCAATTAAGCCCCGGTGAAGCGATGAAGCGCGCCATCGATGTTCGTTGCCGAACCTACGATGCCGCAAACAAGATCCCACTGATTTCGATTCCCGCTGAGCTGCTCGCGTCAATGAGTGCTCGGGCTCGGCAGGACATGTTACAGCATATCGCCGAGCATGGAATCTCTGCGATTTCATCCCGATGCTCTGAGGATGGCGAACCGCTTGAGCTGCACTATGAACTGTTGCAGGCAACGTCGCCAGGTTCGTCAGAGGTGGCTCATCGGCAATGAAAAAGATATCCGAGAGTCCGCGAAGAACGCCTTCAAAGTTCATGTCATCGAGCTGAAGTCGCGAGGCGGTGTGTATCGAACATGGCAATGCGGTAAACCTGACTGTTCGATTTATCTGCACGTCACAAAACGTTGCTGGTAAGTATTACGCGAAACGGGTGACCCATGGGAAACAACACGAAAATTCAATGGTGTCACCATTCGTTCAATCCGTGGATTGGTTGTTCAAAAGTCCATGAAGGCTGCGCGAATTGTTACGCGGAGGCGGACTTTGCCAACCGTCGCAAACGAGTCGTCTGGGGACCGAACGGAACGAGGTCGATCACTCGGACGTGGAATGATCCGGTCAAATGGAATAAGGCCGCACAACGAGAGGGCGAACGTCGGCGAGTCTTCTGCGCGTCCCTGGCGGACGTGTTCGAAGACTGGCGCGGCGGTTTCACAGAAACTGACGGAAGCCCTGCAGTCCATCATCAGCATGGACACCGTTGGACTATGGATCAGTTGCGTCGTCGGCTCTTCGGGCTGATTGAATCCACTCCATCGCTCGACTATTTGATCCTGACAAAGCGTCCTGAAAACATCTTCGACATGTGGCCAGTGGATGAGAAAACTGGGTTGAGGAAGTATTTCGGCAATGTCTGGCTCGGCACATCCGTCAGCAGTGTTCGCACTGCCGAAAAGATGATTCCTCATCTGATGAGTTGCAGGCAGTTGGTGCCAGTTCTGTTTCTGTCCATGGAGCCATTGCTGGAGTGTGTTCAGCTTTCTCGTGTGGCTGTTGATCTCGGTAACAACTTTTTCGGAACGCCGTTCAATGTGGTGTCCTCGCCTGAGTTTGAGGAACGCCAATGGCCATCGATCGATTGGGTGATCGTTGGAGGTGAAAGCGGGAATTTTCCACGCCCCTGTGCGGTCGAGTGGATCCGAGTCGTTGTGAATGATTGTCGTGAAGCCAACGTGCCGTGCTTCGTTAAGCAACTTGGCGCAATGGCGTTCGAAAACGACAGGCGTCTGTCGTTCGTGAACAGTGTAAAGGGCGGAGATCCATCTGAGTGGCCAACCGACATCGCTGTTCGCGAGTTTCCGGAAGTGGAATCCTAACCAGGTAAGTGAAATGGCAAAAAAAGCCGCAAAGAAAACGACGAAGGCAAATAAGTCAGCGAGTCAGAATCGTCTCACAGGACTTCTCGATCAGGCCGCGCAACTCTTCAGCGCGGCAAAGGCAAAGAAGAAGATTCTATTCCAGTTGGCCTACAAGAGAGACCAGTGGACGTTTGAGGTTGTGAACTGCTGGTCGCTGTGGATGGAAAAGCATTTCACATCCGACTTCCCCGGGAATACTCCGGAGGAAG
>CAIJTV010000441.1:0-3536 GCA_903823635.1 uncultured Planctomycetaceae bacterium | reverse complement strand
TTTTGTCGGCGCCCAGCCAACCGCGCAAGTTCGAACACCCGCTAGCCGATAAGGCGGCAGCCGCAATGAGCATGGCCAAAAGTCTCGTGCGCATGGCAACCTCTCCAGCAAACGATCAGAAACAAGTTGTTATTGTAGCGTTTCTTTGCGGCTGAATACGTTGCATGAAATGCTGACTCAACGTCTGCGGCACTGACGATCGTGATATCTTCCGGCAGATAACGTTGCAGGCCTCTTCGGACATTCTCTATCGGAATATTGCAGTCCGAATGAAAATTGGCCACCTGCCCAAGCGCGTGAACGCCGGCATCCGTTCGTCCCGCGCAGAAGACGCGAGGAGATTCGCCGGTCAGACGCTGGACAGCTCGCTCCACACATTCCTGGACGGACAGTCCGTTGGGCTGAACCTGCCAGCCACGATAGGCCGTCCCGTCGTAAGCAATAGTCAACATGATATTGCGGCGAGCTGACGGGTTCTCTTCTGGTTGCGTAGTTCCGGAATGGACTTCGTCATCGCTGTCCGGATTGATTGGAAACATAGACATCAGAAAACGAGCCAATCACAACAGGCCAAAAGAAATGATGATTTGAATATTCGGTTCAACAGTAGTCGAGAGCCAGCGACTGCGATGTCAGGTTGTCGCCGGCTGAATCGTTGTTCATCGCAGAGAAGAATTTTGTCGGAGAATTCCGCCGAGTGTACACGAATTCTGAACTCCGGAAGCATCAGCGTCCAGCTCCCGGCAGATTATGCCGCTCTGCAAATTCACAGACAACGCCTGGAATGAATCTGCGGGTTGAGCAACGAATTCGAATTCTGTTTGTTGCTCCGTAAGTTGTCTTCGAATGATTCTCTTTTTCTCATCGGCTCGGCGGCAGGCGGCGTCTGATGAGACTCGATCGCCGAAGACACTACGGAGGTCTGTCTCAAATGCCGCCAATTCGCGGAAGGTACTGGACAGATCAAGGTTCATTGCCCATTCTGATTCAGAGCACACGGATGTCGCTCAACATCAACGTAACACACCGCTGCGTCTGGCGACTTGATCGCCGAGCGGCAGTTTGCACGCCTTGCTCACACCGAGCAAAGTTGGTGGTGTTACTTGCCGTGTTGATGTTGAGCCCAGGCTGCTCTTCAAACTATCACTGGCGAAAGACGGTTGCCAATGATACTTCAGTGGTCAATTCCATCTCCCGGAAGGTAGATGAGCCGCAGGTGGAGATCATGCAGGCGGCATTAACATCCGCTCCCATCACCATGCGAGATCGGGACCGCCTTGAGTCGCTGGTCTATATGGAATTAACGCTCCGGCAGACGCTCGAAATCGCGATGCAGAACTCACAGGTTCTCCGCGAACTTGGTGGTGTCGCACTGAAGAACCCCGATACGATTTCAACAAAGTACAACAGTGCTCTGCGCGAAACCGATCCTCGTTATGGGATGGAAGCCGCGTTGAGTGCGTTCGATGCGCAGTTGGCGGCGACGGCCTACTTCAACAACAAGGATCAGACGTTCAACAATCCGTTCTTCTCCGGCGGGACCAATACTTTTCAGCAGGACCTGAATGACTATTCGATGGAGCTGAGTAAACGGACGGTGACCGGTTCGCGTCTCGCGCTTCGAGGCATCAGCAGTTACGACGCCAACAATGCACCCAGCAATACGTTCCGGAGTGCTTGGGATAGTTACGTCGAAGGCGAAATCCGGCAACCATTGCTTCAGGGTGGTGGCATGGAATTCAATCGAATTGCCGGCCCCGGGGCGACCCCAGGTGTCTATAACGGTCTCTTGATTGCTCGTGTCAACAACGATATTTCACAGACCGATTTTGAAGTTGCGGTGCGTGACTATGTCAGTAACGTGGTCAATGCCTATTGGGATCTCTACTTCGCCTATCGAGATCTCGATGCTCGCAGCGAGGCGATGAAGCGATCACTGATTGCCTGGAATCAGCTCAAGGCTAAAGCAGAGAATGATCTGGAGTCTGAAGCCCGAGTGGCTCTGGCCAGTGAACAATACTATCGCTTCAAGGCCGAAGTGGATGATGCGCTCACCGGACGAGTCGTTCAGGGGACTCAGAATCGCAACGGCAGCACCGGAGGAACTCTGCGCGGGTCCAGCGGCGTGCAGGTGGCAGAACGTCGTCTGCGGCTTCTGATCGGCATGCAGATCAACGATGATGAACTGATCCGCCCGGCCGAAGATCCTTCCGAAGCAGAGGTGATTTTCTACTGGGATACAGTGATGCAGGAAGCTCTGATGCGCCGGCCTGAACTGCGTCGCCAACAGTTGACGATTCATAAACGTCAGATGGAACTCCTGGCCGCTCGAAACTTTCTGAATCCACGGCTCGACACGGTGGGCCGTTATCGGTTTCGTGGCTTTGGAGATGACCTGCTGGCTTCGTCCGGACAGTCTTCATCGGTCGGGAATATGGCTGATGCGAAAAATCAGGAATGGTACGTCGGACTGGAGTACACCGTTCCGCTGGGATATCGCAAGGGACATTTGGCTGTTTCAAATGCCGAGATGCTGTTGACGCGAGACCGCGCAATTCTGCAGGCGCAGGAGCGTGAGGTCGTTCACGATCTTAGTAACGCCATCGCCGATGCGGCGCGAGCTTACGAAGCAGTCAGGAATGCCGAGAACCGCCTTAATGCCGCGAGCAATGTTCTGACAGCCTACGAAACGCAGGAACAGAACGACATGGATGTCGATATCGATCGCCAGTTGGATGCTCAGCGTCGAGTTGTCGAGGCGGAGATACGCTACTACCAGGCCAAAGCTGAGTACGCAGTTGCACTCAAGAATGTGCATCTCGAAAAAGGCAGCCTCATGGGCTATACCGAGCTGCACATCCTTGACGGCGTTGTCCCCGTCATCAAAGAACAGGTCGCGGTTGCGAAGACTGAAAACAGCTCGGAGCCACCGGAGGCCGAGGCTTCTGAAGTCGCGCCAGTTCCCTAGTCCTTAAACAAGCGTACTCGTTTTGTTTGAAATCGCAAATCTCGCGGCGCAGCGGTCCACGGGCGGCGCTGAGTGCCGCGGGAAATTTTGTTAGTATCGTCAGGCATAGGCATTAGAGTTTCAGTAAGTCGGTGATCGGCGGGACCAAAGCATCCGAGCTTCGGTTTCGTGAGCGCCGCGGCTCAAAGATCATTGGTCTCAGGTTCGCAGCGGTAGGTTCAGGCAATCCTGAAGGCGGAAGAGCGTTTCCAGAGAGCTCGACCACGCGAGCAAGCGGAAGATCAGGCGTCGAGCGCTGCGGATGATTTGAGTGGGAATCAGAATCATCGTTTGTCGGAAGGTGCTGAAGTCCATTCGCAGCAGGCGATGCTTTTCCGCTTTGAGTTTTTCCTTCTGCTTTGGTCGTCCGGACTCCTTCAAAGACAGTGCCAGCCAGCACTTCAGGTTCCATGCCAGTGACGCCATCACCATGTAGGCTCCGTTACTGATCGTGGAGTGCAATGGTGCAGCAAACGCTCCCATCTGTTTGCCCTGGCTGATGATGTTTTCCTGGTCGCAGCGTTTGTTG
>CAIJTV010000440.1:0-21343 GCA_903823635.1 uncultured Planctomycetaceae bacterium | reverse complement strand
GAGCACAACAGCTCTGGAACTTTTGCAGCCATTGCTGGATGTATCACCAGCTTTGGTGCTCACAAGTGAACAGACAGCCGGGCGAGGTCGCAAGGGGAATGTCTGGTGGTCATCTGGCGGCGCTCTGACGTTTACGCTGGTTGTCAATGCGGGTGAACTGCCGATGGCACCTGAGCGTCGTCCCATGGTTTCGCTGGCCGCAGGTCTCGCTGTGCGCGACGCATTGAAGACGCATGCACCGGAGCAGGAATTTGCTCTGAAATGGCCAAACGACGTTCTGTCGGGTGAACAAAAAATCTGTGGGATTCTTGTTGAGCAACACAGCCATGGAAATCGGCAGGGTATCCTGGTTGGCATTGGCGTCAACGTGAACAATTCACTCAGCGGAGCACCCGCTGAAGTCGCGCAAAGAGCCACTTCGCTGTTTAATCTTCAGGGCAAATCTTTTGATCTGACGTCTATTCTGATCGAGATCCTTCAGCGTCTCGATTTTCGAATCAGTCAGCTCAACACTCATCCCAGACTGGCACTCTCGGAAGTCAATCGTCACAACATGCTCACGGGGAGGACAGTCACTCTTCAGCTGGCCGATCAGACTGTGACAGGCGTCTGTATTGGCATTGATGATGAAGGACAGCTTGTTTTGCAAACGGAAGATAAACTGCACCGCTGCTCCAGTGGAATTGTGCTGCAGTGGTAGCTCAGCAGAGATCGTTGAGAGGGAGAATTTCGACATGCGGCTGGGGACTGTTCTAACACCAATCTCTGATGAAAACCTGCAGCTGGCAGCACAGTGCGGAGTCACGGATGTTGTGCATCGTTATCCGGGTCCTGATGCTGCCGTGCTGAAGAAAGCACAGGAAAGAATTGCCTCGTTTGGGCTGCAATTGTCTGTCGTCGAAGGTTATTTGCCGATCGAGAACATCAAACTGGGTGTTGATGATGGCACCGAAGTTGCCGCGATGAAAACTCTGATTCGCCAGATGGCTGATCTGGATATTCGACTTCTGTGCTACAACTTTATGGCAGGCACTGACTGGTGTCGTACTCGACTTGATGCACCAGAACGCGGCGGCGCGAAGGTTACTGCGTTTCATCTTGCTGATGTCGAGCAGGCCGTGCTGCTTGGCTACAAGGCACCCAATGCTCACTTCGATGAGCTGGCGAAACGACTCTCACCGGAAAAGTTGTGGGAGCAGTTGGAGCGACTGCTCAATGAACTGCTTCCCGTGGCAGAACAATGCGGCGTGACTTTGGCGATGCATCCGGACGACCCACCCTTGCCGCAACTGTTGGGGAAGCCTCGCATCATGCATAATGTGGCGGGATTTGAACGGCTGATGCAGCTGGCTCCAAGCCCATCCAATGCCATCTGTTTTTGTCAGGGTTCCTTTGCCACGATGAACGTGGATATTCCCAGTACGATTCGACACCTCGGGAAACATATTCGCTACGTACATTTTCGAGATGTAATTGGATGTCCGGAATCCTTCGCAGAAACGTTTCACGACAACGGCCCAACAGACATGGCGGCGGCAATGCGAGCTTACCGAGAGATCGGCTTCAGCGGGCCAATGCGACCTGATCACGTACCACAGATGGTTGGAGAAGACGACGGCGAACCTGGCTATACGATGCTTGGCAGACTCTTCGCTTTCGGCTACATGCGAGGACTAATGCACGCCTCGGGATGCTGAGTCCATCAGCCGGAACGCATAGACGTCCGGTTCAAACTTTACGAATAAAGGCAAATCGATGCTGACACCAGAAACGCGAGCTAAAGATTTTCCGTCGCTGAACGGTATCACTTATTTGAATTCCGCAGCCGAAGGGATTCCGCCAGTCTCCGTGGGAGCTGCTTTACAGCAGTACTTTGCGGATAAGCAAAAAGGCATGGATGGTCGAATCCCCCACGCAGCTCAGTGGGAGGCTGCTCGCCAGCGAACGGCCGAGTTGTATGGACTGACGGCAGCTGAGATAGCCATCTGCTCCTGCTCGTCAGAAGCATACAACCTCGCAGCCATGGCCCTGCGACTCAAAGAGGGCGACGAGATCGTCATCAACGATCTGGATTTCCCGGCCGGGGCAACACCATGGCTGCAGAAGGAAAGTCGAGCCACCGTCAAAATCTGGCGTGCGCGAGACTGGGTTTTGCGGGTTGAGGATCTGATTCCGCTGCTGAGTTCACGCACGCGGCTGGTCAATACTTCGCTGGTGAGCTTCTTCAACGGCCATCGGATCTCATTGCCGGAGATCGCCGCAGCGGTTCGAGCACACTCTGATTCACTGCTGTCTGTTGATGTGACTCAGGCGCTGGGAAGAATTCCGCTGGATCTTCGCGAAGCCGATCTGATTGTCAGCAGTACTCACAAATGGATTCTGGCATCTCATGGTGGCGGACTTGTTGGCGTACCAGGTCGCCGCGCGCAGGAATGGACGGTCCCGGCGGGCGGATGGTTCAACCTGAATGATGCCTTTGGGGCGGCTCGATTTGAACAGGCGGTCAGCAAACCCGGAGCCGCAAGCTTTGCCGTCGGGATGCCAAACTATCCGGCTATTTACGCCATCCGCGCGGGACTGGACTACATCTGTGAGGCGGGAATCGAAAAGATCGCCGCAACTGCAGATCCATTGGTCAGAGTGTGCCTGGAAGGACTTTCGAAACTGCCCGTGGATCTGATTACTCCGAACCTGCCCGGACATCTGGCCGGGATCATGGCGTTTCGACATCCGGACGCAGCTCGCATTCACCAGCATTTGCTGGCAAAGAATATCCACGTGATGCATCAGGCCGGGCGAATTCGAATTGCCATTCATGGTTACAACACACTGGCCGATATTGAACGGCTGCTGGCAGAATTGAACGCGGTGGTTTCGTGAGTGAGTCCAAGTTGCTATCGTTTCGAGGTCTTTTCAATAAACCTCATCAGGAACCGATACATGAACTGGACTGATCTGACATGGCCCGAGATCAAGGCCCTGGCTCCGCATACTCCACTTGTTATTCCGGTGGCCGCCATAGAACAACATGGTCACCATCTTCCGGTCGCGACCGACAGTATGTTGCTGGGGGAAGTCATTCGCAGAGTTTCCGAAGAATTGAGTGACAAAGTTCTGTTTGCTCCACTGCAATGGCTGGGGAACTCCGACCATCATATGGACTTCTGTGGAACGCTTTCAGCTCGTCCGCGAACGTATCTCGATCTGCTGGGCGAAGCCATGGAGAACGGCATCATTCACGGGTTCCGCCGAATCGTGTTCGTGAATGGTCACGGCGGTAACATCATCCCCGGCAAGCAGGCTGTCTTTGAAGCACGCCAGCGCTATCGCGATCGGAATGATCTGCTGTTGCTGTTTTCAACCTACTGGGATTTTGCAAAACCGTGGGAAACAAGAAGTGATCTTGTCCAGCGTTCAATGGGCCATGCCTGTGAATTCGAAACATCGATGATCCAGCGGATCGCTCCTCAGCTCGTGAAGAAGGACGTGAAGACTCTGGAAACTGTCAGCGTTGATTTTGGATTTGAACCAGCCTATCGCGGCTGGACAACCAAAGATCGAACCGTGCCTGGTCATATGGGATCCCCGCAATTCGCGACTCCCGAAAAGGGCGAGCACCTGTTTGCGGAGTTCTCAAAGGGACTTGTGGAGTTCCTTGGGCAGGTTATCAACTGGGACGGCCGCGGATGGATTACCGGCGAATCGCGATCATAGGAATCGATCGCGGCAAGTGTTCAGTTTCCGTAGGGTGTGACAAGCAAAGCGCAGGCACACCTTGTTTCTCAAACACGATTTCAGATCAGGTGCGACTATGATCAGGCAGAGTTTAGCGGCGTTCATTCTTTTCAGCGGTGTGTCGTTTGCCGCTGACGTCATCCCGGGTGTTGGACCAACCGGTGAAATCAAACAGGTACAAACAGGTTTTGAATTCACCGAAGGGCCGGCATCAGATAGCCAGGGAAATCTGTATTTCACAGACATCCCGAAGAACCGAATTCACAAACTGGACAGTGCCGGAACGCTGTCGATCTTCGTTGAGCCATCCGGACACTGCAACGGCCTGATGATCGTTGGTGATCGCCTTCTGGCCTGTGAGATGGATGGACGGCTGAAAGAATTCAGCCTGACGGACGCGAAGGAAACTGTTCTGTCTGACAAGCACGGCGACAAGCGATTCAATGCTCCGAACGATCTTGTGATTGATCAGTCCGGAGGAATCTATTTTACCGACCCGCGATTCCGTGCTCCGGACCCGTGGCCTCAGGGTAAAGAAGCCGTCTATTATCGCGCGGCGGATGCCAAAGTAACTCGCTTGATCGAAGACCGCAAGGCTCCCAACGGCGTGATTCTGTCAACCGATGAAAAGACTCTGTACATCGTGCCGAGCATGGAAAAGGAGATGTGGGCTTATCCTGTGGAAGCCCCGGGAAAACTTGGAGCGCCAAAGTTGCTTTGTGAACTCAAGCAGGCGCCTGGGGCAACAAATGGTGGCGGAGACGGGCTGACCATTGATACGGCCGGTAATCTCTACATCACCTCTGCATTAGGCATCCAGGTTGTGAGTCCGGACGGGAAGATTCTGGGAGTGATCGCTTTCCCGGAACAGCCAGCCAATGTCACATTCGGTGGTGCGGACCGGAAGACGCTTTATGTCACCGCCAGAAAGTCTCTGTATTCTGTGAGCATGGAAGCAACAGGACATGCTTTCCCCGG
Organism: uncultured Planctomycetaceae bacterium; assembly: GCA_903823635.1. GTDB lineage: Bacteria > Planctomycetota > Planctomycetia > Planctomycetales > Planctomycetaceae > SXXK01. The sequence goes on along the minus strand of CAIJTV010000440.1, from coordinate 16,630 downwards.
GCTCAAAGCGGCAGAATAATTCTGAACGCCGAATGACTTAGTAAAAGAAACGCCCCGAGCAGCACTCGGGGCGTTTTTATTTGCGCGTTATTCAACGTGGCCGCTTTTCGTTGTGAAAAGCACGCCGATCAGCCGCCACTGGACCAGCCGTAACCATTCAGTGACAGCACCAGAAAAACGATCCCGATGATGACTGCCCCCAAAGAGACAAACATCAGACCGTCATAGATCGTTGGATCAGAGTTTTGTTGTGACATTGTCGCCCCGTTCAATTGAACCGTTACGTGTTTCTTCAATCACCCGGCCGACGGCAACGTCCGGATAAACTTCAGTCACTTCGATCTGACAAACATACTTAGCGCCGCGATAGATGGTCAACCGCATTGACTTGGTGATTCCATCATCGCTGCCAACTGAAATCTCAACCAGCTCAGCGGAACGCGATTCGTTCTTGCGAGCTGCTCTGACAACGCCGTTGACTTTTTCAGAGACGGGGAGGACCGGCCCCTTCAAGGCTTCTTCCCAATCAATATTGTTCTTGCTCAGCACGCCACGCAAGCGTTCGAGCTTTTCGATGTTCGCCTGTTCGCGACGTACAGCTTCGTTATTCTGTCCCTGCAACTCAAGGACCTGGTCTTCCAGAGTACGACGCACAGAAATCCCGTCGACAACCCGATCATTCAGTCGCAGATTCTCGCTGCGAGCATCCGTTGTTTCTGAAATTCTAGCCTGAGCTTCCTGCTGAGCGATTGCCAGATCTGCGAGATGCTTATCTCGCTGCTGTTCCGCGTTGGCAAGGTTACCTAAAGCCTGAGCCAGGCTGGTTTCCAGACCAGTCACCTTGGCTTCAGCCATGACGGCTCGTTCAGTCTGCGTCTTGACATCAGCCGTCAGCTTTTCTTCGAGCTGCTGACGAGCGGTCTGAGCTTCGGTAAGCTGCAGATTCGTATTCTTCAATTTGTCTTCCGCAGTAGTCGCGCGATTCTTCCAGCCTTCTTGAAATGTGTAGGCTGCACCAGCAAAGCACATAAAGCACAGGCTGAAGACCAACTGCAAAACTATCAGGATCTTGCCGACGACATTGTTCATCGAGCTGCTCCACACAAACCTGCGCCAGGTTCAAAAAACGATCACAAGAATTTCGTAACTTAATCAACAAAGGCAACAAGACAACCCATTGCCAATGCACCGGGAAAGACACGACCTCCGAAACTGGCAGGCCAACTGTGGATCACCCGGTTCCACAACCAATAACTATTGAACTGAATCGGCCGGAACAGCAGCAACCGGATCTCCGCCAAGTTGGGCATGCCGGTCCTTCATCCCCTGATTCTCTATCTCAATTCGCACCAGACGATCCATCAAATCACGTCGAATGGCTGTCAGCCGAAACAAATCTGTGCGAGCTTCCTCAAGTTCATGTCGCAGTCTCAGAACATCGGTTCTGCGTGCCGCTGTTTCTTCACGCGTTTCGCGAGACTTCACTGACAACGCCTGAAGCTCTTCGGAGCGAGTCTGCAGCAAAGTTGCGAGCTGATCGGCCGCGACCTTCAACTGGGCGGCTCGCTCTTTCATCGCAGTAACGTCCTGAGCCTGGCTGGCTTCGAACAAAGTAGCCTCTGAATCAGCGGTCGCTTTTTGAGCTGCCATCGCAGAAGACTGCTGCGAAAGATAATTCTTCAGGTCGCCATGAGCTTTGATCAACGCTTCGTAGGGCGAGCTGAAAGATCCTACATTTCCACGCTCGGCCGGATCCGCAGGGTTATTGCTGAAGCGACGGGTCACAGTCCACTTCGGAACCTCGCCCGGTACTTCTTCGAATGAGTAATTCATCATTGCCGGCGTGTTCATTTCCGCCCGCGCGTCCGGATGAACAAAGAACGTCGCCAACGCAGCACCCATCATGGACACGGCCACAACGGTGATGAAGACCGCAAAAACTTTGAAGATTGCTTGCTTCATAGGGAACTCAAACCCCTCTCGGGACGACACAAACGACGGCGACAAATCCAGCCAGACTAGCCAATTCGCCCAAACGGGATATAAGAAGCTCTGGAAAAAACAGAGTCAAACACAAATCCCCTCAGGTCGACCAATTCGCCAAAGACACTTGTCTGCGCGCGAACAATCGGTCCTCGTGCAGAGCTTTCTGGTCTGTGATATCGGTCCAAACCAGGTGCCATCCTGTCCATGGTCTGGGATTCCGGACCTCAATAGGTGACCCTGAATCCCTGTGGATCTGCATATTCGCTACATTCCGAACAGGCAAAGTAGCGAGAAAGCAATTAATTGTTCATTTGTACACTCCATATTCCAGAGAGTGTGACAGTAAAGATCTACGACGGGGTTCGATGAGAACTTCTTGACAGATTGCGACAGTGATATGGAACCAAGAGTCTGGCCGGGTAAGCCGAATCCTCTGGGCGCGACATGGGACGGGGGCGGTGTCAATTTTGCCCTGTTTTCGGAACACGCCACCAAGGTTGAGCTCTGCCTCTTCTCCTCCGTCACAGATCGGACGGAGACTCACACCGTTAACCTGAAGGAGCAAACGGATCGAGTGTGGCATGGATATCTTCCGGATATTCGCCCGGGACAGCTTTATGGCTATCGAGTGCATGGTCCGTACGACCCTGCTGCCGGGCATCGTTTCAATGCTCACAAAGTTGTCCTCGATCCCTACGCCAGAGCGATCGGGCGAGGCATCGGCTGGTCTGACGCGATGTTTGGATTTCGGATCGGCGATTCTGCCGAAGATCTTAGTTTCGACGACAGAGACAACGCATGGTGTGCACCGCTGGCCGTTGTCGTGGATCCTCAGTTTCGCTGGGGCAATGATCGACCACCGCGGACTCCGTGGCATCAAACGATCATCTATGAAACTCACGTGAAGGGTCAGACGAAGCGACACCCGGACATCGCCCCTCAACTGCGTGGAACTTACTCTGGCCTGGCTTCAAGAGCATCGATTGATCACCTGAAGAAACTGGGGATCACGGCCATCGAACTGCTGCCAGTTCACTACCACGTGGACGACCGCCATCTCGTCTCACATGGGCTCTGCAATTACTGGGGCTACAACACCCTCTCGTTCTTTGCGCCGGATACTCGATATTCGGCGGCCAGCCAGCCAGATGAAGTCATCCATGAATTCAAGAGTATGGTCAAGCGCCTGCACGAGGAAGGAATCGAAGTGATCCTCGATGTGGTCTATAATCATACCGGCGAGGGAAATGAAAAAGGACCAACACTGTCGATGCGCGGCATCGACAATGCATCGTACTATCGCCTGATGCCCAACAATCGCCGCTATTATCAGGACTTTACGGGCTGCGGTAATACGCTGAACATGCAGACTCCTCGTGTTCTGCAGTTAATCATGGACAGCCTCCGTTATTGGGTGCTGGAGATGCACGTCGATGGATTTCGCTTCGATCTGGCGAGCGCGCTGGCCAGAGAACTGCATGACGTCGACAAACTCAGCGCCTTCTTTGACATCATCCTGCAGGATCCGATTCTATCGCAGGTTAAGCTCATTGCAGAGCCCTGGGATTTGGGAAGCGGGGGTTACCAGGTCGGCAACTTCCCGCATCTGTGGTCCGAATGGAACGGCCGCTATCGCGACACGATTCGTCGATTCTGGGCTGGCGATGGCGGCCTCATCAGCGAAGTTGCCACGCGGCTGACGGGAAGCAGCGATCTCTATCAGCACAACGGCCGAAAGCCATATGCGAGTATCAACTTCATTACCTCTCACGATGGGTTCACACTGAGAGATCTGGTGACCTACCAGGAAAAACGCAACCACGCCAATCTTGAAGACAATCGAGATGGCGACAGCCACAACAACAACTGGAACTGCGGCGTTGAGGGCGAAACGGCAGATCCAAATGTTAAAGCTTTGCGACTTCGACAGCGAAGAAACCTGATGGCGACACTGTTGTTGTCACAAGGCGTGCCCATGATTCGCGGCGGCGATGAGATCGGCCAGACACAGGGCGGAAACAATAACCCTTACTGTCAGGACAATGAGCTGAGCTGGTTGAACTGGGATCTGGACACGGAGCAAACCGAGTTCCTGCAGTTCTGCGAACGAATGACGGAACTTTGTCGGTCTCAGTCCGTTCTGAGTCGCCGCAATTTCTTTCTGGGCCGACGAATTCGCGGAGCGGGCGTGAAAGATATTTCCTGGCTGACGCAGGATGGCAACGAGATCGCTGATTCTGCGTGGCAATCCGGCCTTAGGGCCCTCGGGATGCGACTGAATGGTGAGTCGATCGATGAAGTCGACGAACGTGGCAAACCAATTGTCGGAGATACTCTGCTGGCGTTGTTCAATTCTCAACATGAGCCCGTCCAGTTCCAACTTCCTCGACACAAGCCCTCTGAACGCTGGGTCACATGGACAGATACCAGCCTTTCCGCTTCAGGGACATCGGCCTACTCACATGAGGATCGGTATCTGCTCAATGGACAAAGCGTAGTCGTGTTCGTACTAAAAACCGGATGGCCCTCGGTCAAAACCGCGGTTCACTCATCGCATCAGATTCCTCGGCCCGAACTGCATCTTCCCGGCAGCCTGTTTAACGAGCAGCCTCGGTAAGCAGAACAGCAGACGCTCACTCACGGACTGCTTATTCTTTGCACGGCAGGAATTGAGGTCGAGTGTTCGCGGGACACATCATTGGCAGCGTTGCCTCAATGGTGACCTCGCACCGACATAATCCCGCGATGCAAACATAGTCCCGCAATGCAAAAAAGCCGGACGTCTTGTCGCGGCGGAGTTCAAATGACGTCTTCAACGTCACGAAAGACAGACTCGCGTGGCAGAATAGCCCATGAGTCTTCGGTGCCGATTTTCGGCACGCAGCATGTCTTTAACGAGTTCAAGAGAGACGGTTCTCAGGTCCACATTGGCCTGAATGAGAGCGTCATAAACGGCTTGTCCGGCATCGGATTCCAGCAGTTGACGTTCGAGCTGAAGATTGCTGATCGACATGATCAAATCCTTTCGTGGCAGTTCAGCAGGGAGGAAACAAAGAAGGGATCGAGGTTCGGTTGTTTCTCAGAAACAACTCGGAAAACGATTGATCTCCAACAGCATTCAGGGGGGGGCCTCCTCCAGGAAGCCGAGTTCCCGGAGGATCATGAATTAAGCCTTGTGTCGCTGAATCACCGTCAGAACAAGTTGACGTCTTTCCCTTCTCGCATCCTCTGTGCCGAAGCATCGACAATGTCTGCCGAAATCTTCGGTATCGTCGTAAGTCCTTGCCAGACCTGCTTTCTGTGCATGGCATGCATCGGCATTACCAGCCGTACATTCCTCCTCGAGGATCAATCTGCGCCCGCGTTCTGATACCTCATGACATCAGGATGACGACTAGCACCAAAATCCGGGAACAGTCTGCCGATCGTTGTCAGCCACTACTCTGAGTCAAACAGTCGAAGATGATTGAAGATTGTGCAATCTCACTCAATCAACCAGCATTGCCCAGACTCAACTCTTTCGAGATCAGAACTCGCCAACAACCTCGCCGCCCTGGATTGTCGACAGGGACTGGTACACGCCGTGGTCGATGTTTTCTGAGATAAATCTCACGGATCCGTCGGCCAGGCAAAACTGAGCACCGCCGGTGTGACTGCTGCTGAAATCGTCAAAGTGATGATTAGGATCGTTCGGAACATGATCCGCAGATCCACAGACCCGCTGAAATGCCTCTTCTCCCTCGGCGACCATGCCGGGCCAGGAAGTATACCAATCCATATCGACTCTGGTTCTTCGCTCTCCAATCATAAACGTACCAGACGTGCCATCGATGATTGACGCCATTTTGACGCTGCTGTTGTGGTGAAACATGCCGCTTCCTTTGCAGGTTCCGTCAGGCAGGACAGGTGCGTTTCCCGCAGGCAATTCGCAGTCATCCAGACTCTCCGGGCCAAAGACCGCGATATAGTTGGCGATCGGCAAGCGGGCCAATACCGGACCACCACCTTCTTCGTGCAAGTCGAACTGCATTGGCTGTGAATCAGACGGACACTTGTAGGCATTGACCTGTGATTGCAGAAACGCAGCGTTAGCCGGATCAGTCAGCGGCAGGCTGGGATTGAACAGGCGATAGATGGCGTCCTGTTCAATGTAAGGCAGAATAGAAGTTCCCCAACCGACACCACTGGTGCCTTCGTGAGCACTGGGCATCCGGAATTCATCAACCGCAATCCAACCCGGCGGAAACACACGATGGCTATCGTGATAGTTGTGCAGGGCCAGGCCGATCTGCTTGAGATTATTCTTGCACTGAGTTCTTCTGGCGGCTTCTCGAGCCTGCTGTACCGCAGGAAGCAGCAACGCGATCAAAACAGCGATAATTGCGATCACGACCAACAGTTCAATCAATGTAAATCCGCGGAGGGATTTTGATTTGGCAAACAACATGATTCATGGCTCCGGAATGCCGCTGGTTGCGGACGAGTATGCATTGGGCGAGACAGACCCGGCGCACGTTCGTGCCGCACGAAGGAGAGGTCTGTTCGACAAATTGGAAGGAGGACGAAGTGAAGACCTCATCACTCATTGCAGGGCATAGTGCTGTCAAAAACCGCCTGCGCTGAGCAGGAAGCCTGATACTATCAGTGCTTGCCCGCGCACAGCAATTTTAGAGAAGCAACTTCATGCAAGGCGGGGTGGGCCACGGGCGTCTGCAGATTGCGGAGCAGACGCGTCCACACTTTCACTGTCAATTGCGTCGCGAATCTCGCACGCATTCGATCTCAACGAAACGGCACAATAGTCCGTTGATGTCGCGGATACACAAAGGGCCTGACAGACAGAACAGTCGTGGGAATCGTGAGAATGCCCAGGATTATCATGACCGGAACCTTGCTGCTCGGGCAGAGATTTCGAGCGATGCTCTGAAGCGGAAGAATGTGCTTGATGCAGACGATCTTTACAAGTCTGGCCACATCCGGCTGTCTGCGATTTGCCCTGAGGAGCATCTGAATGAACTTGATGGCTACAGTGGCCAGCGTCAACCAGATGCTGCAATTCGTGCAGCGGCTTGCCCAGCAACGAACACGCAAGAAATGCCACACAAGCGGCAATCCTGATAGCGTTTTCATGGATTAGGCGATGAAAAAGCACTTCAAAGGTCCAACGAACAAAGGCTCAAAAACAGCGAACAGAAAGAGTATGGCCGTCGCATCGTCACATCTCAAGCCTCTATTACCCGTACGCTGGAAAAACAGGTTTCGCAGAAAAACTTGCGAAAAAAACTCCGCTTTAGGGCAAAAGACCCCATTGGTGGAAACCTACTGACCACAACGACCGCCACAACCGGACTCGTCATAATGCTCACACTCAGCATACGCCGTTCCCATTCCGTAATTGGCCCACGAGGCTGAATTGACTTTTGCGAAACCGGGAGGCTCGATCAGTTTTCGGGCTATGTTTCTGAAATGAAACATGTTGTCGAATCGCGTCGGGAAGATTTCCGTGCGACGCAAACTGCAGCACCGACGCGCAAACTGAGACACTTGAACCATGCAAATCCTGGTCATTACCGATGAAGCGGAATTCTTCCAAAACGTTCACCGACTTAGTCGTCAGGTCATAGGTGGGGCGAGGGTCACGCATATCAGCAGGGACACATGGAGTCGATCACCTGTCGTATCCTTCGGCAGGAATGATGTCTGTATCGTGCAGCCAGAATACCCCGGGATGGGTGAAGTCGAACAAAATTCGCAAAATGCGTTTGCAGTGATCGGCCGAGTTTGTCAAAACAACGAAAAGCCGGATTCCTGGCTTCCTGTCACGCGCAATGATTTGATCCTCCGTCTGAGGGAACTCCCAGTCATGACAACTGAAGCGACCATTGTCGAGGAGGTTGTTATTCAGTCGCCGCATGTCCGGCTCGCTCAGTTCCGCGTGCCCACCCGCTGCCGCCTGATACCGAAACTTCGCGACCGCCTGATGCGTGGCATTCAGGATTATCATGTAGTCGAAGGCACGAAGGAAAATCATTTCTGTATGGCGCTGGAGGAGGCACTCAACAATGCCTTCTATCACGGGAATCTGGAAATTAGCTCCGAACTCAAGGAAGACGGTTCCTCGCGGTTCGTTGATTTGGCTGCAGAACGCGAATTACTGTCCCCATGGTGTCAGCGCAGTGTTTCTGTCACGGAACTCGTCAGCCCGTTCGGGCTCTGGATTACGATCCGGGATGAGGGAAACGGTTTCAATGTTCAGGCGGCTCTTGATCGCTGCAACGACCCTGAAGCATTGCTGGCGAGTGGACGTGGCCTGCTGTTGATGCGAGGTTTCTCAGACGAACTGTTCTTCAATCCCTCCGGTAATGAAGTCACGCTGGTGCTCTATAGCGAAAGCCAGGACCGTGAACTCCCGCTGGGAACAAACAACTCGGTTGGTACCGAACGTCGGCTGGTGGTTGCCTGAAGAATCAGCTTATCCTATTCCAGTAACGTGAGCGTGACTCTGCGAACGTCCATCACGGATTCCCCTGGTATCTCTAATGCTCTCAGGGTCATCGGCCCCTGACCAGACGCCAAATTGATATCGCCAAGTTTCAATGTGTGAAATTCCTTCATCTGACTTTCACCATCCGGTCGAGGCAGAGTGTCCTGGTTTGTGTACAAAGGCGGATCCCACCCCGGCGCAACTCGCCCGGTAAGCCGCGAATTCTGAAACGCCAGCTCCACCAGCGAACCAGCATCAGCAACTCTGCAGGTGTAATCGATCGTGACTTCGTACTTCCCGGCTGCATTCACATCCAGCAGCCAGACCATGCTGTCACCAACGCTGGTCCAGTTGACGAAGTACGAGCAATTTGGTGCTGCACTGCTGCGATTAATCCCGCCTCGCGGCTCACCATCACGGGCAGGAAGCATTGTGATCGGGAACTCTCGGTAGCCAACAGGAATTGGCCGCGGATCAACTGAATTGCCTCCGCCGGGCTTCGTTTTTCCTCCGGTCGACTTTCCCTTCGATCTCGCATCAGCAAAGCCGAACATCTCTTCACGCCATTGACTGACGGCCTCTTTCAACTTAGCCACCAGCTCCGGCTCTTTCTCGTTAACAGGCGCGGTCTGGCCCGGATCGGCCACCATATCAAACAACAGTCCGGCATTATCCAGCCGATGGGTCTGAGTGCGTACGCTGATGTTTCCGGCCCATGTCGAAAAGATCATTCGCTCCGGCCAGGCCACTGACTGCTTCCGAAGCAGTGGACTAAGATCACGTCCATCAAGCGGTTTGTCTCCAACTCGTTGAATCCCCGCCAGCGATGTCAGAGTCGGCAGTAGATCAATAGCACCAGCAATCTGTGTGATCGTATTTCCGGCGGGAAGTTTCTCCGGCCAGCGGAGATAGCAGACAGAACGCACACCACCTTCATCTGTTGTCGCCTTCCGCCCCTTCATGCCGCCTGTCCAGCGCATGGAGTTGGGGCCATTGTCGGAAAAGTACACGACAATCGTGTTGTCGGCGAGACCATGCTCTTCAAGTCGCCGCAGAATGCGACCGACATTGTGATCCTGATTCTCGACCATCGCCAGAGCACATCGCGTCTCATCGAGAACTTCTTTTGACGCATCTGTCGCTCGTTGCACAATGGGACGATCTTTAAATCGTTGCCAGTCTTCCGGAGGCGCGGCCCAGGGTGAATGCGGTGTGGTGAACGGGACAAAACAAAAGAACGGTTTCTCTTTGTTTCGATCAATAAAGGAGATCGCTCGATCGGTGCAGACATCCACGATGTAGCCCTGCGTGCGAATCATGCGACCATTATCTTCCAGTGGCGCATCGAAATACTCGCCCCAATGCCCCGACGAGTGTCCAAAGTACTCATCGAAACCTCGAGCCATCGGATGGTAAGGCCACTGACTTCCGTTATGCCATTTGCCGAAAGCACCGGTTGCGTATCCAGCCGCCTTAAAGGCGTCCGAAATGGTCTTCTCATCGAGATTCAGGCGTTCCTGCCCGGTCGACACACCTCGAACACCTCCACGCGGATGATATCGACCCGTCAGAAACTCGCCTCGTGTCGGTGCACAAACCGGGCACACGTAAAAACGGTCAAGCGACACACCACCTTGAGCAATCGAATCGATATTGGGTGTACTGACCTGTTGATTGCCCGATTGGCTGTAATCTCCCCAGCCCGCATCATCGGCCAGAAAAACAACCACGTTTGGTGGCAAGGCCGCCGATGGTTCGGGCATCACGAACAACACAAGCAAGGCGACCGCTGAAACTATCAATCTTCTGACCATGTGGCGGACTTTTGTCGGAAAAAGCATATGGAGAGGGCTCAGCGGAACACTTCGCGGATCTGTTTTCCGAGCAGCGTATTCCACGAAAACACCGAAACGCCCTGGCTGTGAGACACTACGGAGAGACAGGTATAATCCTACGGAAAGGTCTGTACCAGCGTTGAAGGGTCCTTCTGTCCGGTCGTCATGAATGCCGCCATTCCCTGATCCCGTCGCTTGTAGCCTGAGGAAGCCTTCCCGATAATAGTCCGCTCGTCGAGGGCAGGTCCTGCTGTCCTTCGACTCGTAGCGGTCAGAGTCCTGGACGGAACGATCCCGAACCGTTTTTTCTTGTCGTCAGAGGCGAGCGAGATGAAGCACATCATCGGGATAAGACCAACAAGCCAATCGGCTCGGAGGTACTATCCTCCGTTGGAATTTTTACCGCTGACATGTCCCACCATTCTCAAGGCGAGAATCCATGAAACTGAAGTTGGCGATTTTTGGAGCATTCCTGATGACATCTGTTGTGTCCGGCGCTGAACCGGTCTCCGAACCTTTCGGCAAGACCAAAGACGGTCAAGCCGTTGAACTGTATACGCTGAAGAATAATACCGGCCTTGTGGCAAAAGTGATGACTCGCGGTGCCACTCTGGTTCAATTGCATGTTCCTGACAAAGACGGCAAGGCGGCAGACGTGATTCTGGGCTTTGATGATGTCACCGGCTATGAGTCCGAAGACAACCAGTATTTTGGATGTACGACCGGCCGTGTCTGCAATCGTATCGCCAAAGGAAAGTTCACTCTCGAAGGCAAAGAGTACACGCTGGCGATCAACAACGAACCAAACCATCTGCACGGTGGATTGGACAAGAGCCTTGATAAACTCGTCTGGAAAGCACATCCCTATTCGGGCGAAAAAGGGCAGGGCGTTAAGTTCACTGCAACAAGCCCCGACGGCGACGAAGGTTATCCGGGAACTCTGGAAATCACGGTCAGCTACTTCGTTGCAAACGATACGAATTCAATCTCCATTTCTTACACCGCGACCACTGACAAGGCGACGCCGGTTAACTTAACGAATCACGCCTACTTCAATCTCGCCGGCGAAGGCAGCGAGACGGTGCTGAACCACAGCCTGCGAATCAACGCCGATAACTATACCGTATCCGATGACACGATGATTCCGACCGGAGAAATTGCCCCTGTCGAAGGCACAGATCTCGACTTCCGCAAACGAACAGTGATCGGAAAACGCATCGAATCCATCGGTAAGACCGCTGCGATCGGTTATGATCATAATTTCGTGTTGAATCCACGCGAAGAGGGCAAAACCTTGACTTTGGCCGCGATCGTTGTTGAACGAGAGTCAGGTCGCCGCATGCATGTCATGACGACCGAACCGGGCATTCAGTTCTACTCCGGAAACTTCCTGAAAGGCCAAAAGGGCAAAGGCGGAAAGACGTATGCTCACCGCAGTGCTTTGTGCCTCGAAACACAGCACTATCCGGACTCCGTGAATCACGAGAATTTTCCGACGACAATTCTGAAGCCGGGCGAGAAGTACGAATCTAAAACAACGTACGCCTTTGAAATCGAAAAGCCTGAACCTGCTAAGAACTGAGCCTCTAAGGGTTTGGTTCGAAATAGTATCCTTGAATGGTGTGCCTGCGTTCGCCGCGGCGAACTTGTCACACCCTACAAATTCCAACGTTTTTCTGTAGGGTGCGATAAGTGAGCGTCAGCGAACGCAGGCACACCGGTTGTATCTTCTCTTGAGCCGGAAGTTATTTCGGGACTGCTCCTAACTCGTTTGGTCTCTCGGCTTGATATCGAACGAATCGCTCACGTTGCTGGCGATCTGCAACTCGTGAACGACGTGAGCATCAACAATAAAGAAATCGTCGACAGAAATGTCATAAAGTAGCGGGCTGCGGAAAACTTGTTTCCCGCAACCCGGCGGAGAAATTTATGTGGCCGGAAGGTGAACAGACTCAGGAACTTCTCAAAGGGGTCACCGATGGTGATTCGCAGGCTGTCAATCGCCTGATGGATCGGCATCGGGAGGCGGTTCGGCGCATGATCCAGATGCGACTCGATCAGGCCGTGGCTCGTCGCGTCGATGCCAGCGATGTCGTGCAGGACGTCCTGATGGAAGCGTCTCAGCGTCTGAAGGACTATCTGGCAAATCCGGTGATGCCGTTCCATCTTTGGCTGCGCCAATTGGCCAAAGATCGCATCATTGATATGCACCGACGCCATCGAGCCGCCCAGCGCCGCTCGGTGGATCGGGAGCAAAACATGAGCGGCCTCGGCAACGATGAACAATCTGCCGCAGACTTGGCAGCTCTGCTGAAAGATGCAGAACTCACACCCGCGGCAGCCGCTCTTCGCAGAGAAATGGAGCAACGTTTTCTCGTCGCTCTGGATCAACTGGAGGAGAACGACCGCGAAATAGTCGTCATGCGTCACTTTGAACATCTCGGCAACAGCGAAGTGGCAGAAGCTCTGGGATTATCTCCACCAGCCGCCGGAATGCGCTACCTCCGCGCCATTCGCCGCCTCCGCGAACTACTCGGCAGTGATGATGCTTCAATGAGTTCCTAACCCGGCGAGCGGCAGGGCGTCAGCCCTCCGTGTTCTGCACTCGATCGCCAACAGTCTCACTCGGCCACAGAAAGAGCAGTGCCACCAGTGCAACGACCGGTGCAATGCCGGCCACGGCAAGTCCTGCATCATACGAATGCGTCCGATCCACGATTTTCCCGAACACCGACTGCATCGGTGAAGAAACCAGCCACGCCAAGGCTCCCAGCAGGCCGGCCGTTTTTCCCATGTGTCGTTCGCTGGTTTCCTGCGACATCGAGTAATAGCAGGGGAACAGTCCGAGTGAGCCCGCTGCGATAATCAGCAACACAACATAAAGCCCAGGCCCAAGCGGCAGAACGGAAGCCACTGTCGTCAAGGCCGTCAGAGCCGCGCAGAAGCCAAAGACCAGCATTCGTGATCGATGAGGACTCATTCCTTTCTTTGCCATCCACAGAGTCATCGCCCCGGCAGCAATGCAGCCAGCATCCGCCGCGATGTAATAGGCCGAGTTAAACAGCAACGCGGTCTTTTCTGTGGCGCCGCGTCCTTCCTGCAGAAACGCGGGCAACCATGCTCGAATCAACTGCCATGTCAGATTGATACAGATCACAACTGGAACCAACGTCCAGAACTTCCGGTTGGTCAGGCATTCCCACAAGAAGCCGGAGTCCTTCGGCATGTCATGGGCTTCTTCAACTTTTGGCGCCGGCAAATCATCTGCTCGAGTTGAGAACAGCCAGGCCAGAGCCCAGACAACTCCGAGTGATCCGATAATAATGAACGGTGATCGCCAGGCTCCGGCCGCTTCGTTGTTGCCGACGATCATGAGGATCACTGGTGGCGTCAGAATGGCACCAATTGCACCGCCGCTTTGAAGGATACTGTTTCCCATCGTACGCTTGCTGCTGTCGAGTACGATTTTGGTGGTCCGCAGCGCACAAGGCCAATGACCGGCTTCGAAAAAGCCCAGCAGAATTCGGCAGACCAGCATCGATTTATAGTCACTGCAGAATCCCGTGAGCACTCCAATGATCGACCATGCCAGCAGAACTGCCGGATAGAGAAAACGCACGGAAATACGATCGGAGAGAAATCCAAAGAACAAAGAGCCTGCAGCAAACGACCAGCCGAACCCCCATTCGAGATTCCCGTAGAGTTCATTACTGAGCGACAACTCCCGCGTAATTCTGACCTTCAGATTTGCCAGAGTCTGACGATCCATGTAATTGATCATGGTCGCCAGCAGCAGCAGCCCGCTGATCCACCAAACCCACGTCGACGACCGCGGGGCGGGAGACTCTTTCAGCGACGGCAGCTCGGGGGATTCAAAGGGATTATGAGCAGTCGACATGCGGCACTTTCTGAGATCTCAGAGGAGGCAGGAAAAACGGCGGGATGCGCATAATGGTCGTTTCGTGGCACCGCTTCAACGCGCTGTCGCTCGAGAATCAATCGATTCGTCCCGAAAAACACCACGAACGCGGCATAGAGCCTCAACCAGTCGACACGAAACCGAAACAATATTTCGAAAATTCATGTCCACCGAATTCAAACCTGTGGTTCCACAACCGACGGAGTATTCTGCTTATGCCGGATCGCATATTCAGCCAGAGTTGGAAAAAGCGGGCGACAGCCTAGACTGGCGGTTCCGGATTCTCTGCTTCCATTACTTCGCGAGGCTGTTGCTGTGCTGCACTCAACTTTCCAAAAGGCTTTCGTCCGACTGTCTTCCTTCGGCGCACTCTTGATGTGTAGTTCGCTGGGGCTTTCAAATGAGCCCTTGAACGGTGCCGGGGCTATTGCCGAAGTAGAACCGATTCAGACAGCCCCGACCGACTGGCCGTGGTGGCGAGGACTGCAGCACGATGGGATCGCCAGCGCTGATCAGAATCCTCCGGTGAAGTGGAGCGACTCCGAGAACATCATCTGGAGTGCGCCGGTTCCCGGCCGTAGTCATGGATCACCGATCGTCGTGGGTGATCAGGTTGTCCTGACAGCAGCGGATCATGATCGCAAATTGCAATCTGTGCTCTGCTTTGATCGCAAGACCGGCAAGCAAATCTGGGAGACGGTCGTACACGAAGGCGGCCTCGATATAAAGAACAACGAGAAGTCCTCGATGGCTTCAGCTTCCGCCGCCTGCGATGGTAAACGCATCTTTGTTAACTTCCTGAATGGTGACTCCGTCTTCATGACGGCTCTCGATCGAAACGGAGAAAAAATCTGGCAGACGAAGCTGACCAGCTACATCAATCACCAGGGTTTCGGATCATCTCCACTTCTGTACAAGGATCTTGTAATTGGTGTCTCAGACAACAAAGGTGGTGGAGCCGTCGTGGCGATGAATCGAGCGACCGGCGAAATCGTGTGGAAGCGGGACCGCCCGGCAAAACCGAACTACTCTTCACCGGTGATTTTCAACGTGGCTGGCAAGGATCAAATGTTTCTGATCGGCTGCGATCTGGTGACCAGCTTCAATCCGCTGACCGGGGAAACTCTTTGGGAAGTTGAAGGGGCCACAACCGAATGTGTGACAACAACCGTCACCGACGGAAAGCACATCTACACCACCGGAGGCTATCCGAAGAATCACGTTTCGGCCGTAGCCGCTGATGGTTCGGGAAAGCTGGTCTGGGAGAATCCAACTCGATCCTACGTTCCTTCGCTGCTGACTCGCAACGGCTATTTGTATGCGGTGATGGATGCCGGCATTGCCATGTGCTGGAAGAGCGACACGGGTGAGGAAGTCTGGAAGGGCCGATTGAACGGGACCTTCAGCAGTTCGCCAGTGATGGTCGGTGATCTGATCTACGCGAGCAACGAAGAAGGGCAGACGTTTGTCTTCAAGGCCTCCACAGAAAAACTGGAGATCGTCAGCACCAATCAACTGGGCACGAGCGTCTTCTCCACGCCAGTCTTCTGCGGCAATCGTATTTACCAACGCATCGCCGTCGACAAAGACGGGAAGCGTCAGGAGATGTTGTACTGCATCGGGCAATAGACACGAACAGCAGACTGATTATCGACTGGCCATGCGTCGATCGTTCCATGTCGACGGACGATTCGTATCAATCCCATGCAACGGAGATGGTGTCCCCTTGCGAGACACCAGCCTCAACAGGATTCCTGTCTGAATGTCCGCCAGGATTCGATCGTTCCACGACTCAAACCCGTAGTCCGGTGAAGGATCAAAGACTTCCAGAGTTTTGGACTTTTGACAAGTCCCGAGACACACCACAGTGTGACCCACCTCTGTCCCAAAACCCGACTCGATGGAGTGTTCGGCGGCTTCCGGCGTGAATGTGAGGGCCAGAACTCCAGGAGGATTCTCGCTGCGGGTTAGTTGCTTTGGAGTCACTTCTTCGACAATGACATCCCATTCTGTTCCGGCCGTCTTGATCTTCAGGCCTCGAAAAACGCCCAGCCAGTGTGTGCCATTGCGAGTTAAACAAAGAGCGGCCAGCTCTTCCTCTGTGGCGTCGATACCATGGAGTCTCAATAATCCGGCAGCACAGGCCGCGGAACAAGTTTGCTTGGTTGTCTGGAACTCAAAGATACGACCGGAGTGGTCAAGGATCCCGCATTCCGGGGCATCGCCGAGCAGCGGACTGATCAGGGAAAAGCCGCAGAGGCAACCAAGAGCAGTGGCAAAAAACACTCGTCGAAGATAGGCAATCGTTTCCGTCTTCAGGCAGACACCGATAAAGAAGGCCGCCGCAACAGGGAGCCAATTGCCGAGGATGATCGCGTTTGAGAACGGAAGAATTCTTGCCAGGAT
>CAIJTV010000439.1:0-2200 GCA_903823635.1 uncultured Planctomycetaceae bacterium | reverse complement strand
TTGCCGTCCTTCGATTCGCCATCCTTAGGCTCGCCATCTCCAGGCTTACTGTTCGGAGCACTGTCGCCTTTGGGCTCGCGGTCACCCTTTTTCTTGTCTTCCTGATCTTTGCCCGCGGGATCCGTCCCTTCAGTATCGCCATCTTTCTTCTCTTCTCCCGGCTTGCCATCAGTCGGCTTTACTTTGGCCGACTTGCCATCCTTTGATTTCCCGATGCTTTTCCCGTCCGATTCCTCTGAACTGTCCGGATCCCTGGCTTCGTCGTCTTCTTTGTCGTCGCCCTGCTCTGCTTCAGCTTGCTGGTCGTCGTGCTCCTTCATCGAGTCCAGTGTCTTCTTGGCACCTTCGAGAGCTTTTTGCTGGCCGGGAGCTGCATTCGAAGGAGCTTCAGAATTCTGTGTTGCAGCTCGGGCTGATTTTTGTTCAGCCAATATGCTTCGAACATCCTTCAGCAAGCCGTTGAGTCTTTCCTGCTCACGTTCAACACTGCTGCGACGGTCTTCACTTTGCAGCAACTTCAGCAATGTTTCGAGACTGGCAACGATCTCAGTCTGTTTCTCGGTCGCCGTTCCGAGTTCGCTCTTGCTGAGTAACTCAACAACCTTCTCAATATCTTCTTTGACCTGATCCTCGCGTCCTTTACCAATGGCACGTCGCAGCAGATCGGCTCGCTCCGGATCCTGACGTCCAAGGATATCGGCCATCTGAGTCAGCATTCGTTCAAAGCGAGCATACCGCCCGCTGATCGCCAACGCATCGTCACGCAGATCCTTAGGTGTCACAACCTTTGGGGGCACTGTTTTCTTGTCGGGTTCCGAGTCCGATGATTTTGGCTCCTGAGCAACGACGCCAAACCACATCCACAAACAGGTACAAAAACTTGCCGCAAAGATCATGCTGCGAATATTCATAGTGATCTATCCTCAGGAGTGGTTCTCCTGCCCTGCTTCAACCTGGCGGTCAGTATTTCACATACAGTTCAGCTGTTGGTCTTGGTTTACACAAATGCTGATCATTACTTCAGGATATCATCAATGAGCTGATTCTTTTGCAGCTTTTTCGTTTCGTCCCGGTTCTTCTGCAGTTCATCAAGGATGGCCTTCAGATCACGGAGAGCCTCATGAAACTCAGCCATATCTCGAACATTCTCCAGAACCACCTTCAGAGCCAAGATGACCTTTGTCACCTCTGCATTCGCATTCGCGACAAGCAATTCCGTGGGCTGTCCATCCTGCGCGGCGACTCTCAGGGCACTGACGGCTCGGTCGGCAGAAGGTAACATCTCTGCACTGACAACCTTTAGAGGATCCACGATGGATGATCGCATATTCTCGGCCAGCTGCTGTGGAGGCACGGCGTTGTTGATCAACTGGCGGACGACTTCCTCAAAGCCTTCAATGATGGAACTCAGCTCGTTAGCCTGTCGACGCAAATTGTTGCCACTGCGCGTCGCACTGGTATTCAGGCTGACTCGATCCTCCTGAACCGCGTTTGCCCCCGCCTCATCGACTCTCGCAGCAACATCCTTGTGGAACAGCAAGTCGTTGTTGAGTTCTTCCAGCTGGCTGATCACTTCCTCAAACCGCCCACGCAGAGCAATCTCACGCGTGTAGAGCAGCGACAGAAGCTCCTCGATGCTAACAATGCGAAACAGCATAGGCTCGCCACGAGTCACACCCGGGGCCGGAAAGATGTTCGCATCTGTAGCCGTGATTGACAGCGTCAGCGTCTGCCCCTCCGACAGTTCCAGCACCTGAACATCAAACAGTTCGTACGCCTCAGTCTCACTACGGCGAAGTTCGAAGTCGGTCGTGTTTTTGTCCGGAATTAAACGAAACGGCCTCGGTCGCCACGTTGATTCATCGTCGACAAGAAACTCAAAAGTTGCCGACTTCAATCCGTAGTCATCCTTGATTCTGCCAGCAACCGGAATCTTGGCGAATCGCGTGATCGCATTGTCGATGCCTGTCAGCTGGGCCACAACTACTGGCGGCTGGTCTTCCAGCCCTTGCACTCGAAGTGTCTCGGGGCTGACTGTCATGACATCGTCGACGTCATGCAGAAAGAAACGCAGGTTGGCATTCGAGGGGATCTTCAGAACATCCAATTCTGCAGTCACTGGGACAGTTGTTGTGTCCGGTTCTGAGCCACTTGATGCGACAGTCTCTTTTGCCGTTTCAGGCAGTGGTGAGGTAATTTC
>CAIJTV010000438.1:0-1734 GCA_903823635.1 uncultured Planctomycetaceae bacterium | reverse complement strand
TCTTCAATTCGCGTCAGCTTTTCCACTGACTTCAGCGTCGAAACTTCCGCCTTCGTGAGGACCGGATCGCCCAACCAATCCAAGCTAATGTCGCCGCTCGATTGCAACTTCTCTGCAGCGAGTGATGCCTGCTCAGTACGCGAACCGAACCCCAACGCTCGGTGAACGTTGTAGCTGCCAATAATCAAAGCTGCGACAACTACCAAGACCGAAGCCGGACGCAGCTCACGATAGCGACGAATCAAGTCAAACATCGATGAAACTCCCGAAAAACAACCAAGGTGAATGGCACCTTTGTTCTATCCGTGGCCATGGCGAAACAACCTATACAAGTCAAGTCGGACGAAGCCCTGTCCGTCTCGTGTTCGACGATATACTTCTGTAATTCTCGAGTTGCATAGCGTGCTGAGTCATCCATTGGTGAAAAAGCTCTGGGGATCGCCAATGGACGAACCCGCGCCAGAATAGCTTAAACCGATCAAGATCGCCTCCCTTGATTCCCTTGACAGCATCGTCTGCAAAATGCACAAAAACGGATTGCGGCAAGCCGATTGCATCTAAGTAACTTTCCAGATCGCGCTTACTGTTTCCCTGATCGTACAGAATACGTTGTTCAATTAATCCAGCCACTACCAGCTGAGCCCCCAAACGAAAGGAGTTAAGCATAGTCGGAGCGAAGCAGCAAATTCGAAAACCCTCGTTGATCTGGTCTGCAAGTATGCACCGATTGATATCAAACGGATTGTCAACCAGAGCTGAACGGATGCGATTAGATCTCCATTCCAAAAACGCAGCGAAGTCGCCCGTATGCACAACTCTACCACCGGAGTCGTGCCACGCATTAAGTGAACAGACTGGTTCAAGTGGCAATCGCTCGACTGAACGACAGAAGTACTCATCAGCCGCAAAGACCGCCTGAGAGATGTGCGAGGGAATGGTGGATTCGTACTCGGCCGAACTAAACTTGGCGACAATGGCTCCGTAGATCAAATCCATTGTCGATATCAGGTCGTTTTTCAAGTCAGCCACCATTCCTTGCTGCCTTCAAGCCTTCCAACATGCGTGCCCAAACTCCGAGGACCTCGTCCTTTGTGATTCCATTCTTGCTCGCAAACAGTTCGAGCCATTCATCGAAATCGATACCCTTCTTGAAGAACGAATCATACAAAGTATTGCCTTTCAGAATGAAAGCATGCACAGGCCAACCGATCCACCGAGAGCTGCCACCCTTGGAAATACCCTCTAACACGACCGCAGGAATATCTGGGTAACCAGGGAGCTTTCCTAGTGTCGCCCCGTTTGGGATCAGTGAAAAAGTTTCTCCTCCGATCCGCTCTGCGTTTCGTGCAACCCATTTTATACAGTCTACTGGATCCCCATTATGCACCAACACGCCACTGGTGCCCACGTGGTAGACGTGAGTGCCATGGATTTCGAGGTTGTAGACGGCTGTTGAGCCGGGGATGTGGCTCAGTGACGTGACTGTTGTCGTGCCATATGTTGTGCGGAGGGTTTCGTTGGGCTGCAGCGAGTCGGCTCGGACGAAATCCTGACGATCATCGCTCCAAAAAGGATGGTTACCCGTGCAGAGAATCGGCTCAGCCTGCCCGGCGATGCTCAGCGAGATAGATGCCGACACCTGATGCCGAAACGTTCCCGTGATGACCCGGCCACCGAGATCACCCGCAGGTTCGATCTCCGGACAAGGCTCAATCGCCAGCACATTGGCATGTC
>CAIJTV010000437.1:0-16747 GCA_903823635.1 uncultured Planctomycetaceae bacterium | reverse complement strand
TGTCAACGCGATGAACATGTTGACAATCTGAACAGTCAGTTGATCGACGAAGTCGTTGTGATGATGAAACAAAGACCGGATCTGGTCGAACCTGGTCTGCATCTGTTTTCCGTGATTCGTCACGTCGAGCGTGTTGCTGACCATGCGACCAATATTGCAGAAGATGTAGTTTATCTGGTTGAGGGTGCCATCATTCGGCATCCGAGACTTCACCGCCGATCCGGTGCGAGCGCCACTGGGGGAGCGTAACGAATCAGGACTTGCGGGGCTCTTAAAAGCTACCAATTGTCCGCCAGTGCTCGAAGGTATATCCCTCTCTATGTCGCCGACCATTCTTGTGATTGAAGATGAACAGTCGATTGCCGACGTGGTCATCTACAACCTGCAAAAAGAGGGTTACAGCGTTCATTGGGAACGTGAGGGACGCAGCGGACTCGCTCGTTGTCAGTCTCTGCTGCCCGATCTTTGTGTTCTGGATCTGATGCTGCCGGGCATTGACGGGCTGCAGATCTGTCGGTTACTGAAGGCCGACTCACGGACAAAGTCTATTCCCGTCATGATGCTGACCGCTCGCAGTGCCGAGACCGACGAGATCGTCGGCTTTAACATGGGCGCTGATGATTATGTGACGAAGCCGTTTCGGGTCCAGCCGCTGATTCACCGCATCAAAGCCCTGCTCCGCCGAACAGAAACAGCCGAAGCCGGTAAGAACTTTCTGAGTTTGCACGGGGTAGAGATTGATCGCGCAACTCACTCTGCAAAATTCAACGGAATAGAACTCGATCTGACCCCGACTGAATTCCGGATGCTCTGGACACTCATGTCTCAGCCGGGCCGTCCATTCTCTCGCAACGAATTGATGGAGACGTCTCGTGGCGAAGATGCGAACTCTCTGGAACGCACGATCGATGTCCATGTGCGGTCGCTCCGCAAAAAGCTGGGTGATACCCCGGACCTGATCGAAACCGTCCGTGGCGTGGGTTATCGCTTTCTGCGAAAATAATCGGGCGGGTGCTTTGCCCATTACGCTGCAGGCCATGGCCGGTGTCGGCTGACTTCGGTACTTTCCAACGTCCGATGCTGCCCGTAATCTGATCACCGTGCAGCCTCTGTCGGCGAGCCCGCAAAGCCGCCCGCTTCAATTTCTGCGCACACACTTTCCCAATGAGCGTTTGGGTTGCACCTGTCGAGAAGATATCCTTGCCACGATAAAGCCGTTGATTCTGTCACCGCTGGAAGGAAACATACTCGTGAAAATCTCGCAGCTCGAAGTCTTCGTCATTGGTGACGGACCGGAGATCGATCCAGACAAGGGCGGCGTTGAGCCTCTGGCTTGTCTTCGCATTCATACCGACGACGGAATTACAGGGCTGTCAGAAGTCTTTCGTGTTCCACCGGGTGTTGTGCAGGCGACTGTGGGTGACTCACAAACGCATTTTGGAAAACTTCTGACTGGTCAGGAGATCACGCATCCCGAACGACTCTGGCAACACATGTGGGACGCGTTGATGCATACCAATCGGCGAGGCTGGGAAATCATCATCCTGGGAGCACTTGATGTCGCGATCTGGGACATCTACGGCCAGATGCTCAATCAGCCTGTCTGGAAATTGCTGGGAGGAATCCAGCGAGGACCATTTCAGTCAACAGTCGGCTCAACCGTCGAAGTGATCCCTTACTGCACATTGGTCTCGGACGTGTGGGGCGGCGAGGCCATGTTTTCGCAGCAGGTAGCCCGAGCCGAATTGCTGGCTTCCATGGGCTACAGAGCGTTCAAAGTTGAACCCATGATGTCATCCCCCCACGACGTGGTTGAACTGGCTCGCCGATGTCGTAAAGCCATCGGAGACGACCTCGCGCTGATGGTCGATGTGGGTTATCTGTTCAATGACGTTCCTACGGCTGTTCGTGTTTGTCGAGAACTTGAAGAACTAAACCTCACATTTTTTGAGACGCCTTTTCCAGTCGACAACCCCGAGCCTTATGCAAAACTAGCGGCCAAGACCTGCATTCCGCTCGCGATGGGCGAACATGGCGTCACACGCTGGGAGTTTCTGGACATGATGGACCGCGGCGACGTGAGTGTCGTGCAGCCCTACATGACGACCTGTGGAGGACTCACAGAAGCCAAGCGCATCGTGGAACTGGCTCTCCCGCGCGGAGCCCAGGTGTGCCCGGGCAACTGGTCAACGCAAATTCTCGGCGCCGCCTCCGTGCACCTGGCAACATACTCGCCGATTACACCCTTCATTGAGTTCGCTCCGGCGGAGGTATTTGAATCACCGCTTCGTCGAGAACTCCAGAGTGCTGGATTTCCAGTGATCAACGGAGCAATCAATATCCCGACCAAGCCCGGCATCGGATATGAGATCCCAGACGACGTGCTGGCCGCCTTCAGAATGGGATGAGGCTGGCTTCATCAATCAGTTTCACGCGCGTTGTGATTTGCGGAAGTCGCAGGGTCCGCAAACATATCACCGAGCGTTGGTCAGCAGGTAAGCCTGAATTCCGTCTAACACCATTTGCACGGACATCATGACCAGCAGCATTCCCATCAGCCGCTCCATGGCTCGCGAACCTCGGTGGCCAAGAAACGCGTAGATCGCCGGCGAGAGTGTCAGGATCAGGGCCGAGATTGTCCCAGCGATCAAGACGGCAATCGCGACCGTCCAACGATCATGCTTTTCCGCAAGCAGCAGAATCAGTGAGATCGTGCTGGGGCCGGCAATAAATGGCATCGCAATCGGAACAATGACAGGATCACCGACATCCTCTTCATCAACCATGCGCCGAGCTGGAAACACCATTCCCATGGCAATCATGAAGAGCACGATTCCGCCCGCTATTCCCAATGCATAGGGCTTCAACCCCAGCGCGGACATGATTGGGCCACCCGCGAACACAGAGGCCAACAGGATCAGCATCGCGATGAGACTCTCGCGAAGCATCACATTTCGGCGTTTCTTCGCGTCCAGATTGTGAAGCAGTGAATTGATTGTGACCAGATTCCCGAAAGGATCCAGCACGATAAACAAAAGCAGGACTATTTGCAGCATAAGTCACGTTTTTCAGTCTTGTCAGACGACCGAGAATCCGGGATCAACTCTGCAACCACTGTACAATCCCTTCGACAACCTGTCTTATGGAATCCTCGGTCTTGCGGAACGGGAGCTATCCGGAAACAATGCAGGACATACTGTTTCTCAACAGGAGTTTACGTTCCATGAAATCCTGCCGATTGTTTTCCCGCATGCTGCGGTTCATCCTGCTCCCGATGCTCCTGAGTTTCGCTGCATCAACCGTAGTTGGCGACCCACCCCAAGCCGAGGAGGAGACACCGTCGGTCAGCGTCCGTTCGCTTGAGACGAAACCAGAAACCAGTGTTTCGGAGGAAGTCGCGCAACTGATCGCTGATCTTGGTTCTCCGGAGTTTGGCCGCCGACAGGCTGCCGTCGCCACGCTTCGTGATGCCAAAGATCAACAACTGCAGGAGATCTGTCAGGTTCTGGAAACAGGAACAGAGAGCGAGTCGGCTCGGAGAATTATCGAAGTCCTTGAACTTCGCTACGAACAAGCCGCTTTGAATTCCGACGATGTCCGCATTACGTCAGAGGCCCTTGAAAAATCAGCGCATTCTGAGCGATGGTTTGTTTCAGAAACGGCCCGCGACGTTCTGGACCGACATTGGCGACGCCGGACTGAGATTGCCGTGGTCGAACTGGTGTCGATGAAAGTGCCGCTTTCGCCTCTAGATCCCACAGAACTCTGGAAGCAAACCCCCGATGCACCTCCGCAGATGTTTGGACAAGCCGATCCCACCTCGTCCCGACACTTGAAGATTTACATCGACAAGAACTGGCCCGGGAACGACAGGGCATTCGAGTTGCTGCGGCGATTGGATTCGCTTCAAACAGAATCCTTTATGACTCAGCCTCGTTTGGTTTCCATTTACCTGATCGATGGCCACCCTCTGGCGATTGAACAGGTCGCGATTCTCAAGGGCACTTTTGGGGACACGCAAATTGCTGAACGCGGACGAGTTTGTCTTGGTGTCCTGAACGAACCACGATTTGGCGTTGAAGAAGGAATTCTTGTGGGAAGCGTTCAGAAGGGTTCTTCCGCCGACGCAGCCGGGATTAGTTCAGGGGATTTAATTGTCGCGATGAATGGCAAGAAGCTGACGGACTTTGATCAGCTCGTGACTCAGCTTCGAAGTTTCGATGTCGGCGACAAGATCATGCTCCACATTCGAAGCAGTGGGCTTCAGGATGAAGGCGGTTCGCGAAGCGTCGAGGTCACTCTGAAGGGCTGGCATTAGATTCCGCGTTTTCTTGCCGCCGCCTCAAACACCGCTCGAACTCGACGTGATGAATCACGCGGCCGGAAGACTATCTCCGTAGCCCTGCCCTGATCACCGCAAATCGATCCGACCTGCACAAAGGATTGCAACCATTACTTCGGCCGATTCCAGCCCCAGTTCGCTCAAGGTCGTCTCAGGAGGCCAGACCGGCGTCGACCGCGCCGCGCTTGATGCAGCCATGGAGTTGGGGTTCGAAGTTGGAGGCTGGTGTCCTCGAGATCGCCGTTCGGAAGATGGAGCGGTGCCGACGAAGTATCCACTCCGAGAGACAGCGGCTCGCTCTTACGCCGTTCGGACCGAGTGGAACGTGCGCGATTCGGACGGCACTCTGATCCTGGTACTCAACGAAATCTCCAGCGGAACTCGACTCACGGTCGATGCCGCAAAGTCACATGGCAAACCGCTGAAGATTGAACATCTTGCGGCACCAAAATCACAGGGTCTGCTGACGGCCGATGCGTCTCTTTCGGAAAAGATAACGTCGGTCGTCGAATGGATTCATCGAGAACAAATCCGCATACTGAACATCGCCGGACCACGAGGAAGTTCTTCAGAGGACATGTACCCCAGAGCCAAAGAATTCGTAGTTGCAGTACTTCAAACGTTGCAGCCTGCGATAGCAATCGCCAAAACATCGGCAACAAAGCGCCGCAGAAAGAAGTAGGGGGAAGCTGGACAGAATCGAGTTCGTGTCTAAAACGTTCATCATGGGTTGAGCGACGTCCGTGGTGGTCGGCAAAGTCAAAACAGTGGATTGCAGTAACCTCGACGCTCAGGAATCCCGACTCGCTGAGTTAGCCTGCAGTTTAACGCCCCAGTTGTTGGCTCCCTTACAAAGAATCCCGAGCTGATTTTCATTATTTGATGCCAATAGGAACAATGTTCATGCGAATCCTGTCAGCCCTGTTTTGTTCTCTCATCATCACGATCCCATCCGTTCTTTGTGCGGCGGATCGAGCCGAATGGACTCAGTGGAGAGGACCTTCACGCACATGTGCCATTACAGCAGCCCCATGGCCTGAAACGCTGGACGAGAATTCGCTCGTTGAGATGTACCGCGTTCCTTTGCAGTCAAGCTACTCCGGCCCGATCGTGACGGCTGACAAAGTGTTCGTCACAGAAACCGTCGACAAGGAAAAAGAAGTCGTCAAAGCTCTGGACCGTGAGACCGGAAAAGAACTCTGGAGCGTCGAATGGCCCGGCGCTATGACCGTTCCATTCTTCGCGGCCTCCAACGGGAGCTGGATTCGTTCGACACCGATCTATGACGGACAGAAGCTCTACGTCGCTGGAATAGTTGACGAACTCGTCGCTCTGGATGGAGCAACCGGAAAAGAAGCTTGGCGTATCGACTTCAAAAAGGAGTTCGGAACAAATGGTCAGACATTCGGTTCAGTCTGTTCCCCGTTGATCGACGGTGGCTTCTTGTTCGTACAGACTTCGGGCGGACTGGTGAAGATCGACTGTTCTTCCGGGGCCATCATCTGGAGAAGCCTGAAGGAAGAAGGCGGAATGATGGGCGGAGCCTTTTCATCGCCGGTACTTTCCGACGTTGCAGGCACTCGGCAACTGGTCGTTCAGACACGTGCAAGATTGTGCGGTGTTGATGCTGAAAAAGGCACGGAGCTTTGGACCATCGATATCCCGTCATTTCGCGACATGAACATTCTCACCCCAACAGTAATTGGCAATCGCATCTTCACCAGCAGCTACGGCGGTGGTGCGACACTTTATGAGATCAAGAAAGCCGCTCCAGGTTCTGCCACCGAATTTGAAGCCACGCAAGTCTGGAAGAATACCACCGAAGCTTACATGTCTTCTCCGGTTGTCGTGGACGAAAAGATCTATCTTCATCTGCGAAACAAACGATTCAGCTGCATAGATCCTCAGAGCGGTGAATCACTTTGGCGAACGACTCCCTTCGGCGATTACTGGAGCATCGTCTCCAATGGATCGAAACTCCTCGCGCTGGATTCAGCCGGAGATCTACTTCTGATTAACGCCAACCCAACTGAGTTTTCGCAACTCTCATCACGACATGTCAGCGACGCGTCGACATGGGCCCATCTTGCCGTGGCAGATGATCAGGTCTTCGTGCGTGCTCTGGATGCATTGATTGTTTATCGCTGGAATTAGTGCCGATTGCGGCGTTAACTTAGTCGCCGATTGAGCATTTCGTTTAACGGCAAGCCGCAGGCGGAGGCGAAAGTGAACAACGACGCCTTCGGCTTGCCGTTAAACTATTGGATCAGCAAACCCCCGGGAAACGCCCAGCCGCTCGGAGCAAGCAACTGGGAAAAGCAGAACAGCCGCCGGTAACTGCAGGCCTATGTTTCGACGCACAAAGCAGTCAACAAAAATGGCCGTGATCAGTTTGACCTGACCACGGCCATGAGGGCTTCAGAGTTGTCCAGAACTGCGAACGGTGGATGCTGTGCGAGACAGTCGAGGATCGAGTCATGTTAAACATGCACTCTTATTGATCCCGGTCTACGCGGTTGGTTTGAGATCTCCGTCGGGGTTACAGAGGACAGGTCTGAAATGACCGGGTCGTCTTTCGACGGCCAAGCTTCCTTACGCAGTTTAATCGGCGATCGATATTCGTTCCTACAGGAAGATTGCTGCCAACTCCGTTATTCTCGAATGGCATGATGTTTGCAATTTCGACCGAAGGCAGTTGATTCCCCTATCTCAACTGTTCCATGGCCGCCTTCAGAGCATTCAGATCCGCCTCACTGTTTTCCGGATACTTCATATCTGCCAGCCACCATTCTTCGGTGAAACTCGCTGACTCCCCGGGCTGCAATCGCTCACGTGGTCCAATCGGCTCCAGTTCAATCATGTCGCCATCCGGATACCAAACGGAAACGGTCAGTCCGGCGGCTTCGTTGTAGACTCGATCATTGAATGTCTGGAACCGTTTCAGGAACAACAGATCGTTGGGGGCCAAATACGCGATCGCTCCTGCGTAACTGTCGAAGCCGAGCTTCGGCTTTCGAGGAGCCTTCAGGATCTCAATAAATCCATTACGCACACGGATGTTCGGATCCTCGGGCTTCATATTGATCAGTGAGCCTTCTTCGTACATCACATAACTATTTGGAAATCGACTTGGCTGCGTCAGTGGAATCAGACAGATACCCTTACCCACGGCAAACGTGCGACTCCAATGACACCATTCGGTTGTGCTGTTCGAAATATTATGAATCGTCTGAGTACACGAGAGCTTCGTATTCGACGCATCCAGCACAAAGTCACGGACGAGCCTTGTCCCGGTCGACGAATCATCTGGACTTGTCAGACGTGCATGACGAGGTCCGATGATCTCGCCCTTCCATGCTCCACTCCACAGGATTTTTCTCTGTGGAATCACCAACTCCGGCCCGATGTCAAAACGACCAGCGGAACCCTGCGGCGGATCACCGGGCTTCCATGATTTCTCCGCATCTGAAAGATACAGACTGTTCTTCCCCTTCAAAGAATACTCCAGCACTCGGCCACCAACCTCGGGACAAAGCACGACCTTTACCGACGAGTTTGTCAGTTCGATGGCCGAGGCGTATCCGAAGTAGGTAATGACCTTCGCACCTTCAAAGTCCGCTCCGACAGCTGAAACTGTTAACGAGGCCAGAAAAAGACTGGCTAAAGCAATCGATCGAATCATGAGTGGTCCTATGTGGGTGAAGTTCCATTCTGAATCGTCACAGACAGCCAATGCCATCTGCCAAACGAACAGGGATGGTCTCAGAATGTCACTCGGGGGCAAGAGTCAGACGTCATTGATCTTCTGTGCAAAGTGTCGGAAGGAACACCAACGCGATCCATCACCGCGCAAACTCATCACATTATTCAGGCCGAAGCCATTCCAGACGCACAAACTCGGGAACAGGTCCCCGCCATTGAGAGGATTGTTTCCCACGGCCATCATTGAACCCAGCACACATCCCAAGCAGATCCAGTTGAGACCATGACTTCAGTTGACCGTCACCTTCCTTCAAACCTCGAAAGTCACTCAACTCGAGAATGATTTCCTGCTCCCCTGCACTGCCCTGAATTTCTCGAGTGCACGCGAAGGTTCTCCGGGGACCTCGGTAATTTCTCCATTCGTTCTCAACCAGCACAACAGAAAAATGATTCGTCTCTGGCATCTTTAAAGTTAAACGCAACCGATCACCTTCAGCACCTCGCCAGATGGGATCGCTCACTTTGCGCGTCCAAAGTTCCCGGAGACTGACGTGCCCGCCATTGAGCTCATACCAATCTTTGAATCCGTTTGAGAAATCGTCGATGTCGCCCTCTGCCGTGACGGTGATCACAGGCTTCTCAAGCTGCCATGTCTGCGGTGTAATCGCGTGAAGCTTGCTACTCAGACAGAACTGTCGGATGGGCTCGCTCATCCCCGGAATCTGCTTCATCGACTCGTCCTTCGGTAATCTGTAGTAGACGTTACTGAAGGCAAACAGCGGAAGATCCAGCGAGTGCAATGGCAACTGAGCTTCAAAGACATCGCGATTATGAACGACCTCGGCACTTCGCCAGAACCGCGCTCGAGGATCCGGATCCACACTATAGAAAATCTCGCATCGTTCGACCGGCCATGAGTGATCAGGAGTTACCTGGATCGAAGGGACCTCTTGAGCCCGCAGGGTCAGTCTGGTTTCTGGAGTCTCCGGAAGTGCTGGAGCATCTTTCAGATAATGGTCCAGCCACAACAGCATGGTCACGGCAACTTCGGGAGAGAGCCGATGATTATGATGCGGCGTCCATGCGTAACGAATCGGCTGATTCTGAATCAACTCGTTGGTTCGATAAACGTCGTCCATCCAGCCATGAAAATCATTTGTCGCACTGCGATGCAAAACAGGACACTGAATCGATGGAGCATAACTTTCAAAGCTGAGTGTTCGCCGAAAGACTTTGAGATCTCCGCGAATATGTTCCTGCTGCCCCGCGCCTCCATCAAGAAACTGATGTTTCTCCGATCGCCAGCCTTGACCTCCGACGGCAGGGACGGCAACTTTGACTCGATTGTCCGTGCCAGCAACATACATGGTGAGGTTACCGCCCATAGAGAAGCCATGCACTCCCAGCCGCTCAGGGTCCACTTCCGGCTGCTGTTCCAGAAATGTTAAGCCTCGACGACATGCCATCGTCAGCAGATACCAGTTGTTATTCTTCGGATGTTCGCGGTCTTCAAAGTATTGTTTTGGGCTAGGCAACATGCTGAAGTAACCCCCAACGTTGAGCTGCGTCGGATCGACTGCTCCCCAGTCCGTATTTGGATCGCTTCCTTCTGCCCCTTCAACGGAGTTGAACGGAGCCTGACCATTTCCAGATCCGCCCCAGTTCACCGACAGTCCTGCGTATCCGCGAGCAACCAGGAGCTTGACTTCACTGAGCGATCCACGCTGACCACCACCATGAATATGCATCACTCCGGGGAATTTCTGCCCGGACGTCTTCGGAAACCCATAGATAGCCGTCATTCGAGCTGGCTGGCCTCTGAAAACTCCGACGAGAAATCGGACATGGCGAAAGACCCCGTCATCTTCCTCCCATTCACGAATAATCTCCGTCTCAAGTGGATCCTTTCGAGGGTCAAAGTCGGCCCACAGCTCCTGAACACTCGCTGGCTGCTGAGCCATCGCGGACTGGCACACGACCAACGACAGACATGCAAACAAAAGAGATCGACACATGGAAATTCTCTCGCTGCCAGTTTCTTCGTTGGCCAAAGGTCAAATCACAAGGCTAGTGACGATATTCATGATGCTCTGAGTGTGGCGGAAACGATCCGTAAAATTTTTCACGAACCTTCACACTCGTCGACACGCTTTAACTTACGTACTCTAAACAACGCTGACGCCAGACTCTGAGTTTCGATGCCGTCTGAGTCAAAAGTTTTGTCACAAGCTGACTGGTTCAATTCTCTGCTCTGTAACTTCGGAAGTGGAATATGCTACGCCGACAATTCCTTCGTTCTTCCGCCGCAGGAATCATCACAATCACCAGGAGCCGGTACCTATCAGCTCAGGAATCTCAGGCACCTCATATCCTGTTGCGGTCTTCCTGGCAGGTCGTGAATATCGGCGATATCGCGCACACGCCGGGCGTATTGGCACTGCTTGAAAAGTATATCCCAGAAGCTGAAGTCATCCTGTGGGCGTCCGGTGATCTCAGTGCTGAGGTTGCGGCGATGGAGCATCACCGTTTTTCAAAGCTCAAGATCGTAAGAGGGACCATCAAAGCTGACGGCTCTGCCTCCAACCCCGAACTTGCCGAAGCCATTGCATGGTCGGACTTCTTGCTGCACGGCTCCGGGCCATCACTGGTCGCCGCAAAAGATGTAGCCGCGTACGTCAAACATACTGACAAGCCCTTTGGTGTCTATGGAATTACGCACGGCTCATTTTTGTCGGGCGATGACAAGTCACTGCTCAGCAAAGCGCAGTTCGTCTACTTTCGGGACTCGGTATCGCTCGAGCGAGCGAAAGAAGAAGGCGTATCCTGCCCGGTTATGGAGTTCGCACCGGACGGAGCATTCGCATGCGATCTCAGAGACGACGCACAGGCCACAGAATTCCTTGAGGCGAATCAACTCGAGGAGGGAAAATTTCTCTGCTGCCTGTCTCGCCTGAGATACACGCCCTATTGGAGCATCCCCGGCAGCAAACGTCCGTATGACGAAAAGCGACACGATCGCAATGAAGCCATGAAGGAGCATGATCACGCTCCCATTCGAGAAGCGATCGTCTCAGTCATTCGCGAAACAGATCTGAAGATTCTGTTATGCCCGGAAGACATGACTCAAATGGCTGTCAGCAAAGAAATGCTTTTTGACAAACTGCCGGACGACGTAAAATCGCGAGTCGTCTGGAAAGAGAAATTCTGGCTCACGGACATGGCTCTCAGCGTCTATGTTCGCAGCGCGGGGCTCTTTGGGAGTGAGATGCATTCGCCGATCATGGCCGTCGGGAACGGCATCCCGGCCATCGTTTGTCGATTCGAAGAGCAGACCAGCAAGGGCTTCATGTGGCGCGATATCGGACTGGGTGATTGGTTGTTCGACTTCGACAAAGAAGAAGACTGCAGCAAACTTCCGGCCGCAGTTCTGGCACTGGCGAAAGATCCGATTGCCGCTCGCGAACGCACTCAGAAAGCTCGTGAGTTTGTGATGCAGCGTCAGTCAGAAACGATGCTCGTACTCAAGAACTTCTTGCCTAGATAACGCTGCGGACGGTCGACATCGCCGGTGGCGGTATTGTGATCGCTCAGCTGTGTTGTGATCGCTCAATAATCCAGATCATCCGCATCCGCGTCTTCAACGACTGCCTGCTCCATAAACTCAGTCAGGCTGGCGGCGACAACTTTGACTTCTCCGGATTTCGAATAATCCGGACAGAACTTCCAGACAGAGTATCCCTCGTCCGGATTCACAATTAAGAAGTCCTCATTGTCAGTTGCGAGGACCAAACATCGTTCCAGCTTCTCATAGGGGAACGGCTTACCCGCAGGTCCCTTCGCAGCGGCCAAACCCATCGACCGATACATCGCTACAAAGCCAAGCATCATGCTGATATGAGTCGAGGTAACTTTGTTGACTCGCGTCGTCTCCTGCAGTTCTTCTTCAGTCCAGAACTGCCATTCATTCTTTTGGAATCGCACAACATGCAACTCAGGAAGCTTTCCCAGCCACTGCAGGAATTCGGAGGGTAATGCAGGATTGCCGTTCGTCATGCTGATTGTTCCATTGCACAGATTGTAGTCTCATCCGACAGATTCGGTGTCCTCTTCCGAATCTCACCGCTGACCCGCGAAAACTCGATCGTGTTTTACTCAGCAACACTTCATTGCTGGGCGAATAGTGATTCCTTCGAGGCCGTATAGCGAATTGCGAGATGCGGAGTTTCCAAACGTACCTGCCCTTTGCCAACCGATTGGACCCCAGCTTCTACAAGTCCCGTTGTCAGGAGAGTTCTCTCAAGGGGACAAGGAGATTTTCCTTCAATAAACGTCGCTTCGGCCTTCGCCATGAGTTCTGCGGAGTACATGACGTTCGGAACAGGCGGAAGATAAAACAGCGTGGAGAGCGGCTTGGGCTGATTCCTCAATTTCGCGGCAAACGTAAAATCACCGACGAGCCCATTCATCAGCAGCATCGTCGCTTTTGTGCCGTCGATGTATTCGATTCGATAGGCCACGGGGTCCTTGACCCACTCCTGCATTTGCTGCCGAGTCGGATAGCGGTGGCTGAATGATTCCGGCTGAGCCAGTGTCTGGCATCGAGACAAGCAGGCGTGAAACAACGACAAGTCCCAGCCTCCGGCCGACCATGATCCGGAATCCATCGCTTTCCAGAATTCATCGCCCTTCAGTCCATGCACGGCCGCGACACCAGTCTCACCACCTTTGCGTCGTTCGGCCATGCATTGGATAACTTCCAGAGCATGGAAGTCATAACTGTCCATGCCGCCCATCGCGAGACACATCAATTCTTCAACCTCGGCACCATAAGGCATGTCGATTGAAGGCATCCGCCAGGTGCCCGGCAGAGAAGACCCTGCGGCAAACGCAAAGTTCAATTCCTTCGAAAGATCATACATTTCCTTCGCCCAGTCCCACTTCCATGACAGGTGCTTGTCGTTGAAGACGGGAACAGAGCGGCCATCCTTGCGAAAGACATCCGTGACCTGCTTGAACAACTCATAGCGAGGATACTTCGTCTGACCATACTCGCTGAGTTCATACTTACCGTGCTCACCAATCAGTAACACAGCGTCAACAGCCAGTTCACTCCCACCACATCGCAGCGCCTCGGCGACGCTCTTGTAGATCGGAAACCCAAACTCCTCCGAGCGTTTACGGCTGAGATCGTTCTCCGGAAACTGATCCACATAGGCCGAAACAACATCCAGCTCAGGCTTATGCCATTCACCATGAATTGGATATCCCACGAGGAAGCGTTCAGCCATATGCCAGGCGTGCGAATGATATCGCCACTCGGTAGTAACCACCGCCAGCCGCTTGCGTGCCGTGCTCTGCAATGATGTCCCAGCAGACACGGTTGGCTGAAGCATGAAGGCTGAAAGCAGTCCTGCACCGGAAGCTTCCAGGAAATTTCGTCGAGTCACCATTTTTGTGTCCCCTGTATCTTCATCCAGTCAGCGAAATTCGTTGAAACAATCAGCGTGACCTTTCGGGGTATCTTCTATTGCCAGCAGAACGACGGCAAGTCATGTGTCCGTTTCCAACAGGCGCTTCGAAATATCCCAATTGTGGTGACCTACCAGCGGTGAAGGGCGTTTGCGTGGCTGAAAACGTCGCCGATCATCTTTGTTGATTCGGCAAAAACGGACCTGTGCGAACTTACACTGTCTGTGCAGTCTTTCGACGTTCTTTCCGTTCCGCTGAGCTTCACGTCGCTGCCGCCTCAGGCGGTCTCTATGGACCCTCGAGTCATCGTTGCCTGAGGTATGCGATGAGGTCCAGAATGTCCTCGTGTGACAAAGTGTTCAGCAGACCTTCCGGCATAAACGACACTCTCGATGGTGTTGTGCTTTCCAGGTCATTGATGCTGAAGCGAACTTCACTGCCGCCTGGATCGTTCGGATTGGCGGCAATCATGATTGTGTCTCCAGCCATGTTGACCGTGCGGCCCGTGTGCGTCCGACCATCTTTCAGCAGGTAGGTCTGCAGCCCGAATTGCTCGTTGATAACTCGGCTGGGATTGATCATGTTGTCGAGCAAATCCTGAGCACTGTACCGACCACCGACGCTGGTCAAGTCAGGTCCGCCCAGACCACCTTCTCCTCGAAAACTGTGACAGACAATGCAGGAGACCGCAGAGAACAGCTTGCGACCGTTCTCAGGATTCCGTGGCTCTGCCAGACGAGCTTCCAGAGTCGGCACTAGATCCTCCATGGTCCATTTTTGAACGAAGGTGCGCGACGTGGCAGGGATTACGGAGGCCGGCTTCTGCGCGGATGCGATTAGTTCCGCAAACTTCTGACGTTCGGGTTCCGTCAGCATTTGAGTCACCGCGTGAATCATCTGGTCGCGGCGTGCTCGAGCAGTGAATCCACCCTTCCAGTTGGGGACGCGTTCCAATGCAAGCTTCAGAAATCGCTCACGCAGCTCGGGTGTCCAAGCCGGACTTTGATGCAAGCTGGTCAACGCCTGAACGTAAAGCACTTGCTCTTCCTGTGTTCGGCTTTGTTCAAGCACGTCCAGCGTCGGCACAATCATCGTGGGACTCTTCAACGCTGCACACATCCCCACAAGCTCTTCGTTGACTCGCCGATCAGGCGAAGGTAGTGAAGGTTCGAGCTTTGCAATGAGCCTGGCAGACGCGGCTTCTTGGTATAGACCATGTCGAATTGCGGAGACGGTGATGATTCGAAGGTACCAGCTTTGTTCGTCAACGTTTAGCTTCGCAAAGTCCATGCGATCCAGCGCCGTCAGCAGCTCTGACTGGATGGAAGTGTCGCCATCGGTCGATCGGGCCAGAGCCAGCATAGCCTGAAGTGCCATTCGAGGATTTGGCTCCTGCAGCGCGCGGTGCTTCCATTCGCTGACGGGCTGCCACTCCAGAGCCACTCGTGCGGCACTTCGAATCGCGCGATCGTCGTCTGCCAAGTGCGGCCACAAAGCTTTAACGGCCCGTGAGTCTGCGTGCCCGTGAAATGTTTCCAGCCGTCGTCGCAACTGCTGAGCCGCAGTTGTGGCGGCATCCGGTAAAGGTTCCGATGCAGCGGCCGTGCTGTCTGTTCCAGCGTAGGTAACTCGATAGACGGCCGATTGTGTGCCACGTCCGCCAGTCAGAAAATACAGAGCCCCGTCCAGTGGTGATACTGCAACGTCCGCGATCGGAAGTCCCTGAGCACTGAGGAAAGGCTCAGGCTCTGCGGAATACGACGCACCCGACACGGTCAGGTGGACTGCAAACATACGGCCGTAGCTCCAGTCGCACGCGAACAGAGCGTTCTGATATCGAGTCGGAAACTTCGCACCATATCCAAAACAAATTCCGGTCGGTGATCCTGGGCCGATGTTCCTGAGCGGCGGCTGGATGTCTTCCCATGCGGACGTCCAACTCCAGAGCATTTCTCCGGCGCGACCATGCCAGCCGCTGTCGGTACCGCTCAACACCTGCCGAATCGCCGTTGGTCGATGGTTGGGCAGACCAATATCATTCTCCAGATCACTATCGTACGTGAACAGATCACCGCTGCGGTTGAAGGCGAGGTCGTAACTGTTTCTTAATCCCATGCATAGGTATTCAGGATTTTTCCCGTTCAGATCCGTGCGCATCACCCAGCCACCGGAATATGGTTGTTGTGTGTACTGAAAGTCCCAGCCGTCTCGATTCCAGTGCTTCGGCGTTCGACCGTTCTCGCACGGCAGCCCATTGCGATCACCGCTGACGATGTAAAGCGATTGTCCATCCGGCCCCGGCACGACGGCATGCAGACTATGCTCCACCCAATTTGCTGCATCGCCCGTTACGCGAGGAAACTCAATGATCTGCTCCGCCGTGTCCAGCTTGTCGTCGGCGTTCGTATCTTTGATTCGCAACAATACATCGGGCCGGAAACTCGATTCCGAATGATCACCGTGCTGCACCACATACAGTGCTCCATGCAGAAACGTCATCCCCTGTGAGAAGCCCCATCGGTCTGAGACGAGTTCGACGATGCTCTCTGACGTCTGACCAGGAGCCGGCGGAGTAATCCTGAAAAGCCTCATCCCCTGATCCGACGCATAGATTCGTCCTTTGTCATCAAAGCACATCGCCACCCAGGAACCCTGCTCACGCGGAACGGAATAGACTCGTTCCACGACAAAGCCATCACGAATCTCGATCGCGTCTGCCGGAGTTGCTTCGCCAAAAGCAGGTAAGGTTAGCGCGAAGCCATACATGACAAGAAAGTGCACAAGGACGACTGCGCGCATAAATGCTTCCGTGCCTGAGACAGGCAGTGAACAGACTCACCGGACCATCACTTCGAATGGCCGGTCAATGACGGATTGAGGCATAACGGTTTGAATCAGAAAGCAGTGTCGTCGTCACCGTGGCGAATATGCATTCGTCGAAGGTGTTGGATCGATGATCGCATCGGCTTCAGGCAGTCCGGTGGCTTGACGGTTTTCAGCATCCCACAGAATCGGTTTCTGCAGGCGTAACGCGAGAACTCCCAGCATGCCGATCTCCGTGACTCTGGCACCGATCTCAAACGGCGAATAGGTTTTCGCATCGCCAGCACAGGCCAGCACCCATTCGAACATGTGTGAGTTATTCACTTTGCTCCATCGCGGCCGCTGACCTTTGGCGGCCTTGGCCGGATCCCATTTCAGAGTTTCCGTGTCGATACGCGGTTGTGTCAGATC
>CAIJTV010000436.1:0-4458 GCA_903823635.1 uncultured Planctomycetaceae bacterium | reverse complement strand
CGGCTATTACGACGCGCCCTTTCCACATTCCCCCTTGCCGCTTCATCTTCTGGGCCTTAGGTCCGACAACCTCAATCTGCACCTTCGTTCCTTCCGGAAGAGTAATCGGCTCCTCAGGAATAATGACACCATTCTCGAAATGCCCGCGAATTACCATGAGACTTCTCCTCGAGTTTTCACACGACCAGTATACTAAAGCCCCCGTATTTCTCGAAGCCCGGTTTCCGATGGAAATGCCTGCCGAACCACGCGAACCTGACATCCCAGGCCTGAGCATTGTGCACTTTCTGACTCTCGCGTGTTTTCTGTAATGACTCCGATCCTGATGCCCTGAGATGTGCTCCCAAGATTCGCCTCACGATAAGAATCGTTTCCGGCAGAAGCAGCATTCACAGCCGACCAGAATGCCATGCTCACCACAGAGCCATCCCTAAAACTACAAAGCCATCCCGTCATGCCATAACCCTCCACGCGACCGACAGTGCAGTTGGCTTGCCGTGGTCCTGTGAGATGGAAACGGTGAAAGGG
This sequence comes from uncultured Planctomycetaceae bacterium, assembly GCA_903823635.1. Lineage (GTDB taxonomy): Bacteria > Planctomycetota > Planctomycetia > Planctomycetales > Planctomycetaceae > SXXK01. Next base: position 3,930 of record CAIJTV010000436.1, on the reverse strand, counting down.
CGAATGGTGCCGAGGTATCATTTTCAGTCACCAGGCCACATCGACCTGATTGGAGCGGATGGTGATGCGAATTGACCATGGGTGAACCGGCGGGTAAGCTTGGAAGTTCAGGTTCATTCTGAAGTTTACTGGAGATGCAGTGATGGCAGCAAAGAAATCACCGAAGTCTAAGGATCCGATGAAGGACAAAAGTTCTGCGATTCGGCGGGTGATAAAAAGGATGCCAACAGCAAACGTTAACGAAGTCGTGGCCGCGGTGAAGGATGAATTCGGGCATAAGGTCAACTCTGATCGAATCCTGATGGTCAAGACAAAACGGAACATGGTCACCACGCGAAACCAGACCAACACGCAATGGAAAAAGGGCCACCCCGTGGGCGCCGCTCAATGGATCGAAGCTATCAAGATTGCTCAGCAACTCCTGAAGTTAACGGGAAGCGTCGACAATGCGATGGCCCTGCTGAATGCCCTGGACACTAAAGACTAATGATGTGTCGGAAGAGCCTGTCACAGAGCCGAGATGCCTGAGCCTTTTTGTTCCTGTATTGTTCTTGTCGAGTGACTGCTGATGAGTGCTACTTCCGACCTGGTTGCCCGACTTTGCTGGCGACGCTTACTCATGTGGAGCCTGATCGCGGCGATAGGGATTGCTGTGCCGAGCGGAGTGTTCGTCAACGTTCAGGCAGACGAGCATGAAAAGAAGGTCGAGAGCTGGAAGAAGACGTACGAGGAAAAGATTCTGCCAATCGTGGAGGCTCGCTGCGTGCAATGTCACCGCGGCGACAAGATCGAAGGGGAGTTTGACTTCGGCAAATTCCCCAATGGGCAAGCTGCAGCTGATGCCGGTGATGCTTGGGAACGAGTGGCGAAGCGGATCCGCCTGAATGAAATGCCACCACAGGGAAGTCCCGGCCTGAGCGATGAACAGAAGGGGCAGTTTCACCGGTGGGTCGATTCACGGCCGAATCAGGATTTGTGCAAACAACTGGCCTCGGAAGAAACCCAAAGCTGGTATCGCGGTTTTGTGATGAGCCGTCGGCTGACTCAGACGGAGTATCGGAACGCCATTCGAGATGTCGTCGGGGTTCCTCTGCAGCCCGATGAAGAACCGCCATCCGACGGCGCTGGCGGCGAAGGCTTCGACACCGTCGGAGATGCTCTGTTCACCTCCACCATTCATCTCGAATCATACCTTGCGATTGCTGATCGAGTCATCGAAGACGCACTGCCTGACGCGCAGACTTCGGATGATGCCGCTAAAGCGGCGATTCGCAATCGCCTGTTGATAGTTCTTCCGAAATCATTGCAGCCGGATTCATCAAGGAGTGATGCCGAAGCAGCCGCAGAAATCATTGCTCAGTTTGCACGACGAGGGTGGCGGCGGCCGGTCACTGAAGACGAGAAACTGCGACTGATGCAGCTCTATGAAGCATCGACTGGTCGCGATCGCGGGTTTCTGGCATCGGTGCGAGAACCTCTGAAGGCTGTGCTGGTGTCGCCGCATTTCCTGTTCGTCGTGGAAACAGAACCGGACGCAACCGGAGTGATTCGGCTGACTCCGCACCAGATCGCAACTCGTCTGGCCTTGTTCATCTGGTCATCAGTTCCCGACGAGGAACTTTTGCAGGCCGCTGATTCGGAAGCGATCCTGAACGATGATCAGATTCGACTGCAGGTTCGGCGGATGTTGGCAGATCCAAAGTCGCGGGCTTTGGGTGAAAACTTCGGACTGCAATGGCTGGGCCTGAGAGGCTTCAGCGAAGTCCATCCGGATGGAGAACTCTTCCCGGAGTATGCTGACACACTTGCTTCCGACCTGCGTGAAGAAGCCGTACGGTTTGTCGCTCATGTCTTCCAGCAGAACCGACCTTTGACAGATCTTGTGGCGGCTGATTATGTACTTGTGAATGGTCGCCTCGCTCAGCATTATCAGATCGATCTTCCCCCGGAGAGTCCATGGCAAACTGTTTCAGTGGCAGATGGTCGTCGAGGGGGTGTCGTGACGTTGGGAAGCGTGCTGACTGCGACGTCGTATCCTCGCCGAACAAGTCCCGTCCTGAGAGGTCGCTGGATTCTGGAAGAAGTTCTGGGCTCAACCGTGCCAGCGCCTCCGCCCAACGTTCCGGCTCTGGAAGAGAACACTGCCAGTACGGAAGGCCTGACGCTTCGGCAACGGCTTGATCTGCATCGTCAAAAGGCGGAATGTGCTTCGTGCCATGATCGGATGGATCCTTTGGGCTTTGGCCTCGAGAATTTTGACGGGATCGGACGCTGGCGAGAAACAGACAATGGGCAGCCGATTGACAATGCGGGCAAGTTGCCTTCCGGAGATACTTTCTCGGGGCCAAACGAACTCAAGTCCGTGCTGATGAAACGCAGCGGAGAATTCCAGCAGCATTTTGTCCGTAAACTTCTGGGCTTCGCACTTGGACGCGAACTGAACAAGTTCGACCAGTGCATTATGGAGGCATGTCTCAAAAAGCTGAATGAGAATGAACTTAAAAGCCAGATCCTGATCGAAGAAATCGCTTTGAGTTATCCGTTCCAGTACCGATACCATAAACAACCAACGGAGGCTCCGGAGCCGCCAACGACCAGCCAGGTTCTATTTGATCGGCTGGAGCAGATTGCCCGGAAGGCAAACGCATTAAAAAAACAGGCCGATGCCCTGCAGGAATCCAAACCATGAAAGAACAAAACCTGATCCCTCAGAGACCATCACGCCGCAGAATGCTCAGGGGTTGCGGAGCCATTCTCGGTTTGCCCTGGATGGAATCCGCAATTTCCCGCACGCTTCGCGCTGAGGACAAGGCTGCGGAATCAGCAACCGGAGTGCCCGCTGGACGACCTCCGGTTCGCTCGGCGTTCATCTATTTCCCCAACGGCGTGTGGGAGAAATCATGGACTCCAGAAAAGTCTGGTCGCGACTACGAGTTGAGCCCCACCCTTCAGCCACTGGCGGAGGTGAAGGACGACGTTCTGGTTCTGACCGGCCTGGATAAAAAACATAGCCACGGAGGCGATGGGCACTATGCGAAGACGGCCAATTTTTTGACCGGGATGCCCGTCACAAAAACCACAGGCAAGAACATCAGCAGCGGAGGAATCTCGGTTGATCAACTGATGGCTCAACACACCAGCCAGTTTACGCCGCTGCCGTCACTTGAGCTGGGCACGGAGCCTGTGATCAGCGGCATCGACAGCAACGTGGGTTACACACGGCTGTATGGTTCGCATGTCTCGTGGCAATCTCCAACGCGCCCGGTGGCCAAGGAGATTAATCCACGCCTGGTCTACGAACGCCTGTTTGGTCGACGAGTCTCCAACGATCCCGCTCGGTCAGAGTCTTACCGCAATCTGCTGGATTTCGTCCTTGAGGATGCTCGTCAACTCCGCCCGCGTTTGGGACGTGACGACCAGTTCAAAATGGACGAGTATCTGGACTCGGTCCGCGCGGTGGAGAAGCGAATTGAGTTCTCTATGCAGCAGAAGCCTCGAGACTGGCAGCCCTCAGTGGCTCAAGCCGAGACTACGCCTCCTCGCCCCGGTGTTCCGGCCGATTTTCGCGAGCACATCGCGATTATGCTCGAACTGATGGTGCTGGCGTTTCAAACAGATTCAACGCGAGTCGCTTCGATGATGTTTGCCAACGATGTCTCGGGCCGGAATTTTTCGTTTGTCGAGGGCGTGAGTGGTAGCCATCACGAGCTGTCGCATCACGAGAATAATCAAGCCAAGATCGATCAGTATGAACGAATCAATCGTTGGCATGTCGAACAGTTTGCGGGCTTGATGAAGAAGCTGAAATCAATTCCCGAAGGCGACGGCACGCTTCTCGATAACTGCATGATTCTGTTCGGGTCCAGTATTTCTGATGGCAATCGGCATGACCCCGATAATCTGCCGGTTCTGCTCGGAGGTCACGGCGGT
>CAIJTV010000435.1:0-3429 GCA_903823635.1 uncultured Planctomycetaceae bacterium | reverse complement strand
GGGATTCGTTAATCCGGCGTATGAGCGAGTTCGCCCGTCCAGAAACTCAACGATCAGCAACACACCCAGCAGGATCGTCGAGACAATCGGCGCGATAATGCTGCCGGTCATCCATTCCGGAACCCGTGAAACTCCTGTGATGGCCAGCACGCCTGTCATGATCAGCATCAAAATAGAAACGGCAGTGGTTGATTTCTCACCGGCTAATCCGCCGACTGCACGGAAGGCGATCCAGAGTCCGGACAGCGCCATGATCAATGCGGCCGGGTTCTTCGTTGCAGCGGCCGCCCACCAGATCGCTCCAAATATCGCATGAGCCATCATCAGCAGCGAGGCGTATTCTCCCAACAACGTTGAACGCAGGACCGTTGCACGAACAAGTCCGTCTCGAATGGGTCCACGCGATAAGTTTACAGGCGTCTGAATTTCGGCGTTCATGCATTCACCTCCTGCGCTCCGGTGGGAGCTCGTCGAACATCCCAGCGTGGGAACGGATCCGGAAACTTCAGCCACTCAAAAGGCCCGGAGGCGAATTCATCCGGAGTGAGCAGGCACTCTTCCAGCGATTGGCGAATAGCCGCCTCGTCCATTTCAATACCAATAAAGACCAGTTCCTGTCGGCAATCTCCGACATTCGGATCCCAGTTCTTCATGACGGCTTCTGCGAAGCCTGGCTTCGGAGGCCATTCTTCACGTGGTACAGTGGCCCACCAGAAGCCCGCGACATCCAACCGTGCGACTCTTCCCGCCTGTGACCAGACGCCAATCCTGTCAACTCGTGACGCCAGCCAGAAATAGCCCTTCGATCGCAGCACACCCGACCATTCGGCCGTCAGTCTGCGATAAAAACGCTCCGGATGAAACGGAACTCGCGACCGAAAAACGAAGCTGCGAATTCCATACTCTTCGACTTCACTGGCTCCATCATCACGCAGCACCAGTTGCCAGCCTTTACAGGTTTTGGTGCGTTCGAAATCAAAGCGGTGAGTTCCCAGGATCTTCTTCAGCGGAACTTTTCCGAACTCACTGCGAATCTTGAGTGCGTAAGGATTGAGCTGCTCCAGAAAACCTTCGACGCGAGCCAATTCCTCGGCACTGACCAGGTCGGTCTTGTTCAGCACAATGACATCGGCAAACTCAGCCTGATCAATCAGCAGATCGGCTACCGTGCGAACATCATCTGCCGTGGCCGCAGTTCCCTGTGACTGCAGATCTTCGCCGATGCGAAGATCCATCAGGAAGTTCATACAGTCGATGACCGTGACCATTGTGTCCAGTTCGGCGACATCCGACAACGACTGATTGTTGGCGATCGCATAGGTGAACGTGTCAGCCACAGGAGCAGGTTCGGAAATCCCTGTGGATTCAATCAGCAGATAATCGAACCGCCCCTCCTGAGCCAACTGGCTGATCTCACGCAGCAGATCTTCTCGCAGAGTGCAGCAGATGCACCCGTTGGTCATTTCGATCAGCTTCTCCTCCGTGCGACTCAGCGCAGCCGAGCCTCCGGCGATCAACTGCGCGTCGATGTTCACTTCGCTCATGTCGTTGACGATCACAGCCACCTTCATGCCCTCGCGATTCGCGAGAACATGATTCAGCAGAGTCGTCTTTCCGGCACCGAGAAATCCGGACAGAACGGTCACAGGCAGAAGTTTCATCGTTCATCCGCCTCTTCGTCATCGCCAGGCAGTTCGCAGCTTTCTGACATGTCGCTGTCGGCAATTTCCCACGGCGCAAACGGATCTTCAAACTGCTCCCAGGCAGCCGGGCCCGCGGCAAGTTCAGCGTCCGTCAGGAGGCATGCATCAAGAGCACGAGTGACTTCGGCGATCTGCAGATCCTGACCGATGATCACAATTTCCTGGCGACGATCACCGACCTGTTCATCCCAGATTGATTCAATCTCGGCTATCTGCTGAGGATCCTCAAGAGGCCAGTCGTCTCGCGGAGTTTCGGCCCACCATTGGCCACCCGGATCCGCGCTAATCACACCACCGGCCTGTGACCAGAAACCGGCCAGACTATGCCGTGAGGCCAGCCAGAAATAGCCTTTGGAACGCAGAATCGACGAGGCGGCATCATCGTTGACCCAGAACTCATGAAATCGCTCGGGATGAAACGGTCGTCGCGCTCGATAGACGAAGCTGGAGATGCCGTACTCCGCGGTCTCTGTCTGTTCCTCACCGCGTGGCACGCTGAGCCATTCAGATGCGGATTCGGCCCATTCCATTTGAAAGCGCCCGGTGTTCAAAATCGCCGTAAGCGGGACTCGACTACGTTCTGCCTCCAGCACGATTGCTTCCGGGTTCATCTTCTTAAGGATGCTGTGCAGACGATGCCGTTCATCCTCAGAGATCAAGTCGGTCTTATTCAGAATGATCACGTTGGCGAATTCAATCTGGTCTGTCAGCAACAGCGAGAGATCTCGATCATCGGTTTCATCCATGCCCATTTTTCGATCGCGGAGTTCATCCTGCGATGAGAAGTCGTTCATGAAATTGGCGGCATCCACAACCGTCACCATCGTATCCAGCATGGCCACGTCGCTCAGCGAGTTGCCATTTTCATCGGCGAACGTGAACGTCTCAGCGACTGGCAGAGGTTCTGAAATGCCGGTCGATTCAATCAGCAGATAATCGAAGCGGCCTTCGTGAGCCAGCTTGGTGATTTCCACCAGCAGGTCTTCTCGCAGAGTGCAGCAGATACAGCCGTTGGACATCTCGAGCTGTTTCTCATCGGTTCGGCTGAGTTGCGCCGGACCTCCGGCGACTTGCTGAGCGTCGATGTTCACTTCGCTCATGTCGTTCACAATCACGGCGACCTTCAGGCCCTCGCGATTGGCGAGTACGTGATTCAGCAGCGTTGTCTTGCCGGCTCCCAAAAAGCCAGAGAGCACGGTGACGGGTAACTTCTTCATCTGTTTTTTCCTTTGGTGTCTAAAATTCCGAGGCGATCAACCGCCAGATACCACTGATTTCTCTGCTGATCCCAGCAACGATTTCGAAGCAGGCCCCATGCGGCCGGCATTTTTTCTGCAGTAACAAACGGATGCAGCCATGACTTCACGCATCGCTGTCGATACGTAGCGCCGACTTCCTGCATCACCCACATTTCATAATTAACGATCCAGTCGAGCATATTGCGGCAGAGCCGATGAGCTGCTTTCCATTGTCGAACTCCGGCCGGGCGACCGAAGGGTGGAAGATCATCCGGATAATGCACGGCGCTGGACAGAGATTCGAGATTGGCCCATCGAGGCCGGAAGTCGTATCGTCCGACAAAGAGTCCGCCCAGGCTGCGTTCGCCGTAGAACATTCCAAAGCCCCAAAGAGCAACGTGCAGCGGGCCATCATCCAACCGATAGCAGGTCGATCCCGAGCTGCCTTTTCCGGGTTCCCGTTGACGCTCAAAACCATAATTCATCAG
>CAIJTV010000434.1:0-2908 GCA_903823635.1 uncultured Planctomycetaceae bacterium | reverse complement strand
TTTGTGAACCAGGCTTCTTGTCATCGATGACAATCGTGATCTCGGGACCGGACTCGGTGGTCGCGGAGACAACGTCTGCACCTCGGCTTTTCTTCTTACCGGCGGCGGCTGGATTGAACAGCGGAGCGTCCGTCAGTTCGCCCACTTCTTCTTCAGCGACAACTTCCGCTGCAGCCACTTCAGGCTCTACTGCTTCCACTTCGCTGCCGACTTCCGTCTCATCGAAGGCAGGCTCTTCAATCTCCGCGATCGCTTCGCTCGGCGTCTTGACCGGAGCGGGTTCCTTCTCATTCATCGCATCCCCACCATCAAGCATCTCGGCGAATGATGAGGCCGCGTCTTCACCACCGGTTGGAGCAGGAGTGGCCAGAATCGATGTTAGCTTCAGGCCTTTGACCAGTTCGAGGATCGGAGAATGGGCCATGTAGAGCCCTTCTTTCAATTTGCGATCCGCACAACTGCAGACGCCGACCAAAGAACCATTTGCATCAAACAATCCGCCACCGGAACGACCACTCTGAGGATCCACAGAACAGACAAGGTTGGCTGGTCCGTTGTAGCGATTGATGTCGACGACCTTTGTCTTCAACAGAGTCGGGTCCGCTCCGCCGTTGCAACCAAAGCTGACAAGATTCTGATCCTTCGTCACGCTCGGAGCAGCGGCTGTCAGCCGGACTGCGGGCATAATCTTCGTGGACTGAATCTTCAGAAACGCCAGATCGGAATTGTGATCTCCACCGATCAGTGATGCGGGATAGCTGAGTGGTTTGCCGTTCTCGAAAACTTCGATTTCAATCTTTGCATCCTTCGTCGCCATATCCAGAAAGACATGAGCACACGTCAGAATGATCGCCTGTCCCGCAGCGCTGTAGACGATCGTGCCGGTGCCGACGTCCTGAATCTTCTTGCCGTCCTTCGATGAAACGCCAGCAACTTTGACTCGCACAGTCGCCGCTTCGGCAATCAGCAGGCCGTCCATTTCTGCTCCAGCAGCTTCAGGACTTTGAGCTCTCAGCGTGGGGAATTGCATGGCTGTTGGCTTTGTGACACCACCAAGCAAATTACGGAAAACATCTTTAATGGATGACTTGGATTCTGCGGGAGTTTCGTCAGGAGCCGCATCGGGCCCCGCTGAAATTTCCGGGGTATTTGACGTGGAAGCAAGACCGGCCGGCAGTTCTGCAGCAGCGACATCGGTGCGTTCGCGAGTTTCTGAGAGTCGACGAGCCGCGCGATTCATCTGATCGCGAAGTTCAGCCTCATCAGTGAGGCCAATAAATCGCTTGGCTTCTTTGCCCTGAACCATCAGCACCAGCGTTGGCACTCGATCGACGTTAAAACGGCGAGCCAGTTCCGGCTCTTCACTGATATCAATCTGGCGGACAGGAAACTTATCCTTTTGCATCCGCTGCAGGATAGGCACCATCTGCTGACATGGCTGACAATAGCTGGCTGTGAAGTCCAGCAGCTCAACCTCAGGAGGGCTTGTCGCACCGGTTTCGGCATCGAACATCGCCACCAACAGCATGAGCATCTTCATAATTGGCTTCCGTGCCTGAAGAACAATCGGACAGACATCCAGGGGCTTACAGGACACGGTGAATCAGCACGTGAGAATTCCGTTTCTCCTGAGCTGATTCGGGCTGACTTACTCCGCTGGTCCAACCAGCAGGTTTTGTCAGTTCCGATTCGCATCCGGCAGATCCTGCCGCAATCGACGGGCGGAGCATAATCCGAAGTTCGGATTTCGGGAAAGATCAGAATTCACGGGGTTTCCGGGGATAAATGAACATTCCGTGAAACCTCCGTTCGGTTTTACATCACCCTGAGTTCTCTACAATGGTTGGTTCGAGCAGCTTCAGCAATGTCGTAAGGCTGCATTTGGAACACGAGAATGGAGAACGCCATGAAGAAAATTCTGGCAGGCGGGTTATTGATCGTCTGCGTATTGACGGCCGTAAATTCAGCGACGGTCAGCGCGGATGAAGTAATGAAGGATACTCCGATTGCGGTTGGCACGGAACGAGCCTTTCCGAATCTGGACTTCGAACGACCGATCGTGGTCACTCACGCGGGCGACGGCACCAATCGCCTGTTCGTTGCGGAGCAGGACGGCATCATTAAGGTTCTGAAGAACGATCAGGACGCAGAAGAAGCCACCGTATTTCTGGATATCGACGAACGCTGCACGTACGCGGACAATCAGAACGAAGAAGGTCTTCTGGGATTCTGTTTCCATCCGAAGTTCAAAGAGAATGGGCAGCTTTTCGTTTACTACACATCGGCCGAAGAAGCTCATCTGTCTAAAGTGTCTCGATTCACCGTCTCCAAAGACAATCCGAACGTCTGTGACGCGGCGACTGAAGTGGAGATCATGCGGATTCCTCAGCCGTTCTGGAATCACAACGGCGGAACGATTGAGTTTGGGCCTGACGGATTTCTCTACATCGCTTTGGGCGACGGCGGAAGCGGCAATGACCCGAATGGGAACGGTCAGAATCTGACCACACTGCTGGGATCCATCCTGCGAATCGATGTCGATCATCCGGGCAAAGACGCGAAGTATTCGATTCCGAAGGACAATCCATTTGTTGGCAAGCAGGTTCCGGCGGGACCTCGAGGCGCAATGGTTCCGGCTCGTGGAGAGATCTACGCCTACGGAGTTCGCAATATCTGGCGCATGTCCTTCGACAGCAAAACCGGATCCTTGTGGGCCGCGGACGTCGGTCAAAATCTCTGGGAAGAAATCAACATCGTGAAAGCCGGCGGCAACTATGGCTGGAACGTGCGTGAAGGTAAGCACTGGTTCCGTCCTGATGGCAACGATGCCGATCGAACGGACCTGATCGACCCGATCCACGAGTATCATCACTCCGTCGGAAAATCGATTACCGGTGGTAATGTTTAC
>CAIJTV010000433.1:0-1971 GCA_903823635.1 uncultured Planctomycetaceae bacterium | reverse complement strand
TTCAAAGGAACGTTCACTCAGGTCCTGATGGGAATAGCGAAGGGGCTTTGTGAGGCTCCTCATTTACTCAACACGGAGGTTCCTGAGGAACTCTCTCAACTCTGCCGGAGAATGATGGAAACGTCCCCGGAACTACGTTTTCAGACGATGAACGAGACCGCAGATGCTTTGGCAAGATACCTGACGAGAACTGCTGCGGGAGCTCGTGAAAATGCTTCCGGGGCAGTTTCGGTCCTGCAACCGCTGGTTCGAAAAACTACCATGGTTATCACGGAATCAGGTCGTACAGCTCAGGACGAACCTGCGGATCCCCCGTCCCGTTTCAAGTCTGGTCATGAGTCTGTTCCTTCACCACGCAAACGCCGAAGGAAGTCGTCGTCCGAAGAACGTACTTTGGAGGAAACACAATACGAGACGGAACCCCCGGTAACATCTCTCTGGCGAAAAGCAACTGAGGCTTCGCAGCGAGGTCTGCAGCAGACGCTTGCGACAAGTCAGGGTCGCTCTAAACAAAGCTTCCAGAAGCGAGCTCAGTGGTGGACTGTGGTAACAATATTGCTCGTCACGTCATGCATAGGGCTCACGCTTGCTGTTCGCAGGGGGTCTCTTCGAATTGCTCCGTCACCCAACTCAAAGAATGCTGCTCCGACCGACACAACGGGAACGACGCCAAAAACACCGAAATCCTCGTTCTCTCTTAATGAACTTGACGCACCGCCGTGATGTCGATGATTGCTTCTTGTCCTCTGTGCTGAACCGTGCCCCGCCACATGTCCCGATACTGATTTCTTTGAGCTTCGAATGACTACTGGTTCCACTCAACCCGATCGATTTGTCGGCGTCTCTCTGGCAGACAAACGTTTTCGAGTCATGGCCCGCATCGGTGCGGGCAGTATGGCCCTGGTCTATCGTGCTTTCGATCATCGTCTGGAAACAGAAGTCGTCATCAAGGTTCCACGAAAAGAGAAGTTGCTGGATCCATCGCTGAAAGAACGTTTTCAACGAGAAAGCCGCCTGCTTGTTCAGTTACAGCATCCCCACATTGTGAGGATTATGGATATTGGAGTTCACGGCTCCGTTCCCTATGTTGTCATGCAGTACCTGTCCGGAGGATGTCTGCTTGATCGAATGCAGAACAAGGAAGGTAAACCGGCTGCGATGCAAATTGACTCAATACGTACATGGTTACCATCCGTCGCGAAGGCACTGGATTTTGCCCATCAGATGCAAGTTGTGCACCGTGATGTCAAGCCTGCGAATATTCTCTTTGACGAACACAACAATGCGTTCCTGGGCGACTTTGGTCTGACCAAGATGATGTACGGAGAACCAGACGAAGGTGCGGCCGATGAGACTGGTGCAGGGCTCGTGGTGGGAACTCCCAACTTCGTAGCTCCCGAGATTGTACTCGGACGAGACTACGACGGGCGAGCTGATCAGTATTCGCTTGCGATTACCGTCTACAACGCATTGATCGGTACTCCTCCGATGTTGGGAAAGAGTCCTTCGGCGACAATGGTCAATCAGACACGTAGAGTATTGCCACCGTTAAATGAGATCAGGAAGGCAGTGCCTCCAGACACTGCCGCTGCGGTGGCCCGAGCGTTGCTCAAGAAGCCTGAAGAGCGTTTCTCAAGCTGCGTAGAATTCGCAGATGCTGTGATTGCGGGGCTTAGTTCCCAGACCAACTCCGATTCGTCAGCCAGTGCTTCGAGAATTGCGGTGCCTCTACCTGCAACGAATGGGAATGATTCCACCTCCCGAGCAGAGAGTAATGCCACCAGTCTCCGAAAACGCAAATTGAAATCCATTCCGCTAGAATCGATCGGTGAAGCGATTCCAACGGGCAAGGTTTCACGAGTCAAAAAGAACGGAGCAGTTGACTGCCCGAACTGCAAGAAAGAATTTCGTCTGTCTGAAAAGCATGCTGGAAGAACCGGTCGCTGTGTACAGTGCCAGACTCGACTACGA
>CAIJTV010000432.1:0-2299 GCA_903823635.1 uncultured Planctomycetaceae bacterium | reverse complement strand
CTGAAAAAGTGGTCAAGTCCCAACCCTCCTCAGCAGCGAGAAAATCGGGTAAAAATAAGGCAATCCAACCACCAGGAGTGCCGCCATGCTCGGAAAACGCAAAGCTCAAGCCAGCCTATTTGATGCAATTGGATTACCTCACCGTGTTCCCGCCGACTCGTTCTATGGGCGAATGGGCAAATTGAACGGCAAGTTATTGCGCGATGATGATCTGAAAGAGATGTACACGTTAGACAACGGACGACCAAGCCTGCCTCCATCAATGATGTCTGGAGTGTTGTTGAGGAACCGACGGCCCAGAGTCAGATACCCCATGGCTGCCAATTGAGCGGGATCCTCTGAACCGGGCATGCGATCTGCTGCCAGCTGACGCTTCAGGAACTCATCGTAGGGCATGTCGTTGTTCAGCGAATTAACGACCCATTCACGGTATCGCCAGGCATCCGGATATTCTCGATCTTCTGTAAAGACATAACCCTTGGTGTCAGAGTATCGTGACACATCCAGCCAGTACCGTCCCCAGCGTTCGCCGTACTGTGGCGAAGCCAGCAAACGATCAACGTACGCGGACTTCCATTCTCTAAGTTGTCCTGCTGCTTCGGCCTGTTCTGCTGCTGTGAGATCGGCGAACTCAGGCGGAAGCCCTGTCAAAGCAAACGACAATCGTCGCACGACCACCTTGGCAGAGGCGGGCTGAGATCGCTCAAGATTCTTTTGGGCCAGAGCCTGATCGATAAAAAAATCGACCGGATGCTCTCCCTCATGAACAGTTGTTAGATCTGGTGACTGAACTGGCTGGAACGCCCAGTGCTCCCGCCATTTCTCCGCTCTGCGCCGTGCTTCTGTTTCGAGATCGGAAGATTCGGGCCAAACAGCTCCATCGGCAATCCATTTTTGCACGGCTGCAATTTCAGCGTCTGACAATTTCTTTGAAGGAGGCATCGCGATGTCGTCCTTCGAATGCTCCAGCACTTTCGCGATGCGACTTTCAGCCGGGTTTCCCGGAACAACCAGCGGAGCATCACTCGCCTTGCCCTGCAGGAGATCGTTCCGTCGATCCAGCCTCACGCCGTTTTCCTGCTTTGTTCCACCATGGCATTCGACGCAACGATCGAGCAGCAGAGGCCGAATATTGGTCTCAAAGAAATCACCTCGCTCATCGGCGTACGTAGCCTTACCGGCACACTGTGCCAGCGTCATAAGCACGACAACCGACCAGAGAGAAAAATGGAGACCGCGTTGGGAGCGAATTTGAATTATCATGAGCTTGAGCCCGAACTGGTGTTCCACATCAGCGTCGAGGCTTCATGTGGCACTTTTCATTCGATGGTTGAGCGAGCATTGGACCGGCCGATCCGGAAACCAACGTCGATTGCTTAACTGTGCAGGAAGGAATTTGCAGGCGGGTGAGATCCTCTGGGCGGGGTGCAACCATTTCCCGGAGACTCTCCTGTCTACAGGAATCGTATCTGAAGAGTTCGTCGGGACCCGTCCAGAATTGGCGACTATGGCAGATTCTCAGGGGAAGAACGCCTTATTCAACGGTTTTCCCGTCGGCAGTATTCACAATCACAAGCCGATGACCGTCCACGTCGTATTGATAGTCGAGTCCGCTGGGAAGAACCGGCAGCCGAATGTTATTCGCCGCAATGACCTGAGTCATGAATTCGTCGTGCGATTTCGGGAATCGTCCTTCATTGGCGTTGAAGATATTCAGTGCATGCTCGATGGCCAACATCGGGAGTTCCACTCTGGCCTTCTTCAGGATCTCCAGAGGCCCTGTGATCGGATCGGTGACTTTCGCATCCAGCGTGACGACTTCTTTTCCGGCCTTCTGATCAAACTCGCCAATCTCAGCGGGTTTTGGAGGAGCACTGGGCTGCTGAGCAGCGGGCTCTGAAACATCCATGCAACCGACGAACAGAAGACTCAACGCAAAAGCTCTCAGACAGGACATAAACGTAGACTCACGGCATGAGCGAATCGCGGATGTCGGGAAGAGCCCGTCATCCAAACCGATGATGCACCCACTTCGATCTCGCCGTCTCGCAGACCGAATTCAATTCGTATGCAGACAGCAGCGTGATCACGGGTTCGGTTCGGCGGAGATCTTACAAAACCTTATGGCGATTCAACAGCGGGAGCCACCACATACTGCGTTGGCGGGAGTGGCTACGGATCCCTGCAGGCCCTTACTTCCGAAAGATTTGGAGCCGGTCCGCGAAGTCCCGCTCAGCAAGCGAGACCTGCTGAGTTCCGCGACTAAATCCTGCGAAGGCAACCCTTCACCGAATCGCGG
>CAIJTV010000431.1:0-1652 GCA_903823635.1 uncultured Planctomycetaceae bacterium | reverse complement strand
GCGACGGGCGTACCGTACACCCGTCGCTCCGTCGACGGGATTTCTGCCTTCAGCGAATGTCAAATCAAAAATCGGCGTGCCCGGGAGTTCTGGGGAAAGGAATCACGTCGCGAATATTGGTCATCCCCGTGATCAACAAAACAGCTCGTTCAAGCCCCAGACCAAATCCGGAGTGCGGCACTGTACCATATCGGCGAAGATCAACGTACCACCAGTAGTCATCCGGATTCAAATGACATTCCTGCATACGCTGGATCAGAACATCGAGCCGCTCTTCACGTTGACTGCCGCCGATGATTTCGCCGACACCCGGAACCAGCACGTCCATGGCTCGCACGGTCTTGCCGTCTTCATTGCATCGCATGTAGAACGGTTTGAGCGTCCGAGGATAATTGAACAGAATGACCGGCTGCCCAAAGTGTTCTTCGGTCAGGAATCGCTCATGCTCGGTCTGCAGATCGCTACCCCACTGAACAGCGTAATTAAACGTCTTGCCGCTCTTCTGAATGATGTCGATGGCGTCGGTGTAAGGCAGTCGAACAAACTCTTTGTTGCGAATATTCTCCAGCTTGGCCAGCACGGTTTTGTCGATGCGATCATTGAAGAAGTTCATGTCATCTGGGCATTTTTCCAGCACATCACTGACCATCGTCTTGATAAACGCTTCGGCCAGATCCATGTTGTCTGGAAGTTCATAAAACGGCATTTCTGGTTCGACCATCCAGAACTCCGCCAGATGTCGAGTCGTGTTACTGTTCTCAGCTCGGAACGTAGGGCCGAAGGTGTAACAGTCGCCGATAGCCGTTGCATAGGTTTCTGCCTCAAGCTGTCCGCTGACGGTTAATGAAGCCGGCTTGGCGAAGAAGTCCTGCTTCCAGTCGATCGCATCGATTTGTTTTTTCGCCAGCATCGCCAGATCCAGCGTCGTCACCTGGAACATCTCTCCAGCACCCTCACAATCACTGGTCGTGATGATTGGAGTATTCAGGTACAGGAATCCTCGCTGCTGGAAAAAATTATGGATCGACCAACTGATGCAGTTGCGAACTCGAGCCACCGCGCCGAATGTATTTGTGCGAGGTCGCAGATGAGCGATCTCGCGCAGGAACTCCATGCTGTGTCCCTTCTTCTGCAGAGGGAAAGTGGCCGGATCCGCAACACCAAGGATGGTCAAAGAATGAGCATGTAACTCGATTCGCTGCCCCTTGCCCGGAGATTCCTTCAGAGTTCCCTCAATTGAAATACTGGCCCCGGTGGTCACGTCTTTGATGGACTCTTCGTAACCAGGAACTTTACTCTCCACGACGACCTGCAGATTTTTCATGCAGCTGCCGTCGTTCAGTTCGATGAACGAGAAACCGCTCTTGGAATCACGGCGAGTTCTCACCCAACCTTTGGCGATGATGGAGGTTTCCGGCTGACCGTCGCGAAGAATTGTTGCGATGCGAGTGACTGGCATGATGCGTTCGTTCGAAAAAGCATGAGTTTACGAATGGTGAATGGCAGAACTATAGGCGCCGGATCATATCGAGTCCCCCAACATTTTCCTGCGCGACTTGTCGGGGGGACTGTTTTCTGTTTTCGCGGCAAGTTGGCGGCCTGGAACTGGCGTGAGTAAGATGCGATACCTGAATTCGGTATGAAGAAAGAAT
>CAIJTV010000430.1:0-1921 GCA_903823635.1 uncultured Planctomycetaceae bacterium | reverse complement strand
GTCGCCCCGCCGGGATTCACCTGAGTGATTCGATGAATGAAAGAATCTCGTTGAATCGGCCGCAGTCGTTGAACGGTATCGAAAGCGATCCGTTTTAGGTCCCTGTTACCCAGGCACGCTGAAACAATGACCTCAGCACAATGGGGCTGATTAATATAGATCAATGCCTGGATCGCTGCGTTGCGGACCCGTGACGACGGATCCTCCAGCATTGGCAACAGGATATAGGCCGAAAGAGTATGATTGATGCCGCTCAACGCAACGGCTACGGCTCGGCGTACGTGCTTCGAACCGGCGCCCGACACCAACAATAATGCTCGCAACACAACGGGATCACGAGTTCTTCCGAGTGCCTCGATCAATTCTATTCGTGCGGTGGTATCGTCCGGCAGGATCGTCTGCAAACGTCCCATCAGCGGAGCAATGGCGTCAGATGATGCCGGAGGAATTGTCTGTCGCAACTCCTTCAGACGGCTTCGAGCAGGAGCGATACAATGACTAAGATTCAGCAGCGGGCTTGAGCCTGAACCAACTCCGTAAGTCACCGCAGCAGCGGGAATCGCCAATCCAGCTCCCGCAGCAACTAAGTTCTGCAGAGAGTTTCCACACTCCTGACAAAACTTTGCGTTGGCAGTGTTCTTCGAACCACACTGATTACAAAACTTCATGAATTCGAGCCGATCCTGAGTTCAGGTCTACGCACTCTCCACAAGAATCCCGACCAGAGGGCCATGCGGGTAAGGTCTTTAGAGTTCAGCCTCTACGACTTGTTCGCCGAAACGGGTTAGTCCCAAAGCATGCAGTCGCGGGCGATCGCTCAAATAGGTCCTTTCTGCCGGAAAGGACTTTCGCCGTTAGGCGAACCGCGTATGCAAAAAATTCGATTAAAAAAACTAAGATGTAGGTTGGACATTCTTGTCCGACTGAGTTTAGACGGGCAGGAATGCCCATCCTACGCGAGCCGCGAAGTCCTTCTCGGCAGGGAGCACCTACTAAATAACGAAAGCCGCAGGTTTGGTCGGCAGAACATCGGATTCACACGACCATGGATTGACCCGTAACCCGAAGCCTCAACGAGGGATGTTTGCCGAAGAACGCAATCACTTTCCCCTGCACTGGCGTGTCAGGTTGTGAAAAACATGCTAGCGGACCACAAGCACGCTGCGGCAGATTGAAACAAGCCACTAACAACCAAAACGTCCGGTCGAAGCCTAAGCTTCGACCGGACTTATAACCAGACCCGACTTACATCGGATCACATTATTCTTCGAATGAACCCTTGGCTGTGGTTGGATCTACGAGCCAAACTCCGCTGTAAACGTCGAATGAGTTCATTTCAACCTGGACTCCAGGAGCATATCCGTCCGTGTAGACGTCCAGACCGCTAGGATCGAACCCTGGGTTGAAGAAACGGTCACCATTCTTGTCTTCAACGGTCTTCACGCTGCCGTCAGCCATCAGCATGTTCGCGGTATTGCGGTGAACTGCGTACCAGTCGCGAGTATCCTGAAACCAGCCGTTGGCTGCATAGTAGGTTGGAGCGTTGCCATCTTCGAAGCCTTTGTGGAGGAGGCTAAGCTTTGTGCCATTCTTCTTCGCAGGGCCGTCGGTCGCAGTTTCGACGAGACGAGATCCAGTTTGAATTTTGCCGGCTCGATCGAGGGACATCTCACCTGCCATGAGTACACTGGTCAGAACCGCTTCCTTTGCATCACCTGGTGCTGCGTCGCCCAGCAACGGAATGTTGCTTGAAGGAACGTCAGACCGGGAGATCTGATTCTGAGTCAATGGACCAGTGGTTGTTGGATCGATTCCAGTGTTCTTCGCGCGATCCTTACAACCGGTTCCCAATACTGTCAGATCGTTCGTAGCTCCAGATCGAACTGTCATCAACTGACCGCGTGTCATAAACCAGCTGCTC
>CAIJTV010000429.1:0-8539 GCA_903823635.1 uncultured Planctomycetaceae bacterium | reverse complement strand
GGATCAATTGTCACTGGCGATTGGCAAATTTGGTCAGAACGTCAGGCTTGCTTCCAAGCTGGTCGGCTGGGACATTAATGTAATGACTCAGGATCTCCTGGATCAGCAGCTTGATAAATCCATTGAAGCATTTTGTGTGATTCCGGAAGTGACGGCGGAGCTCGCGGAGAACTTGGTGTCTCAAGGGTTCTTCACTTTTGATGACTTGTCAGTGATCGAACCCGATCAATTGGCGGAAATTGGTGGACTTTCGGACGAAGACTGCGACAAGATCGTGGAATACGCCGACAGGGAGAGTCAGCGGCTTGAGGCAGAGGAAAAAATTGCTGCGGAACTAAAGAAACAATCAGCTGCTCAGGGAGAAGCTCCAAAACCAAAGGCTGCTGCCCCTGTTGTGGAGGCCGCAATACAGGAGCCGGAAACTGTGCCTCCTGAGGTAGTTGTGGATTCTTCGGCTGCGGTGGAAGAATAATGATGGAATAACGAGTGCGGTCGCAACATACGGAGCGACCATTTTTTGCCTTGATCTTCGCAACGCTGGGGCGGATGTCAAAAAACAGAGGAGTCACGGTCTTCAGTAACTGAACTTGTTTATCGTCAATATCGTGCGTCTTCGTTTTTTGGCTGTGATCGGCATTCGCCGGAAACTGGTCGAGACTGGGTGGTCAGTAGGTGACTGCCAAGAGACTGCAAATGAGTCTTCTCAGTTTGTTTCGTCCAGTCGTTGTTTGAGGTTCTGTGCCGCTGGTATGCCAGAGTGTTTCTGGAAAAATACCTTGTCGGCCTAAGGGGTTATGTTTTGAAGATTAGAATCTTTGCCCTTGCCAGAGACCTGGGCCTCGACAGCAAGGTGTTGATCGACCTTTGTGAAGAAGCCGGCGTCAAGTTGCGCAACGCTCTCGCGACCATCAGCGAAGAGGAACGAGATCAGGTTGTCGCTTACGTCCGCAAAAAGGGGACTGTCGTCACACCTCAGGCTCCGGCTGCTGATGTAACTCCAGTTCGTGAGCAAACCGCACACGGCGGTCGAGTGCGGGTGATCGGGACTGGAAGTGTTCGAACTCAGTCCGGAAGGTCGCATCAAGAAGAACAACTTGAAGACCTACAGCAGTCTGAAGAAGCAATCCCACAATTAGTGGAAGAACCTGCTCCACAGCCCGAGGTGATCGCCGAGACTCCGGCAGCAGCCGATGTGGTAGAGGCAGTCGTTCCTGTCGCGGAGATTCCCGAGGTTGCTGAAACGGTTGTTGCGGAAGCACCGGCCGAAGCAGAACCGGCCGCAACATCCGCTCCAACCCAAACTATCACGGTCACCCCCATCGCCGCTACTATTGCTCCTCCTGCACCGATTCCACCGACAACGCCGGACAATACTGCTGCGGATGCGATGCGCCGTCCTCGGATGCAACAGGTCCGAGAAATGCGGCCAATCGGTTCTGTGAAGGAGCCGGCCCCTTCGTCGAATACGCCTGCAAAGCCATCCGGGCCGATCAAGGTGGGAAAAGATCGACAGCCAGCTCGTCAGCTCGTGGCGTCCGCTCCAATTATCGCTCCTCCTCAGGTTAAGAAGGTCAAACCGAAGGAAGAGAAGGCCCAAAAGCCTGACATGTCGTTTAAAGGCATTGTCGATAGCAGCAGTCCGCTTTCTGAGCAATTGAAAGCATTGCGGAAGGCCAGAGAAGAACATGAAGGCGGTGGTCCGGCTCCAGCCGCAAAGCCTCGTGGTCAGGCAAACCGTGGCTCGCTGTTGAAGGAGCTGCGAGAAACGCGAGAAGCCGAGCGTCAGGCCAAAAAACTCAAGCGGAAGAAGAAAACTGGTGGAGTGGAACTTCGTACCACAGCCCAGATTTCTTTTCCAATTACCGTACGTGCTCTCTCAGAAGCCATTGGTCGACCGGCGAAGTCAATTCTTGGTATTCTCTTCAAACAGGGTCGGATGGTCACCATCAACGACGAGCTTGGTGAAGAAGAGTCGATGGAAGTCGCCATGGAGTTGGGCGTTGACCTGTCCTTCAAGCGAAGTCGAGATATTGAAGCTGAACTTCTGGCGTCACTCGACCATGAGGATCCGCCTGAGCTGATGCGTCAGCGTCCTCCGATCGTGACGATTCTTGGTCACGTGGACCACGGCAAGACAACGATGGTGGACCGGATTCGGTCGGCAAATGTGGCTGCAGGAGAAGCGGGTGGCATCACTCAGCATATCGCGGCCTATCAGGTGAACTATCAGGATCACCTGTTGACTTTCGTCGATACACCTGGCCACGCGGCATTCGGTGAAATGCGATCACGCGGTGCCAACGTGACGGACATAGTGGTACTCGTCGTTGCTGCGGACGATGGTGTCATGCCACAAACGGTGGAATGTATCAGCCATGCGAAAAACGCTGGTGTGCCAATCATTGTCGCCCTGAACAAAGTGGATCTTCCGGGGATTGATGAGCAGCGTATCCTGCAGCAATTGGCCCAGCACGAACTTCTCCCGGCCGAGTGGGGCGGCGAGTACGAGGTTGTCAGAACATCAGGTGCGACAGGCAAGGGCATCGACAAACTGCTCGAGACACTGCTCTTGACCGCAGAACTTCACGAAATACAAGCCAATCCAGAGCGAGAGGGATTGGGCGTCTGCCTCGAAGCGTTCCGTGATGAAGGTCGCGGAGCGATCGCGTGGTTGATTGTTGAAAAGGGCACTCTCAGAGTTGGAGATGTCGTACTCTGCGGGTCAACCTACGGTCGAATTCGTGCCATGTACAATGACCGTGATGAGGCGATTACGGAAGCCGGACCTTCGATGCCTGTCAAGGTATCGGGGCTCTCTGAAGTCCCTGGTGCCGGTGACCATTTCTTCGTGATGAAAGATATCGAAGAAGCTCGCGAGACGGCCGAAAGCCGTCTGCACGAAGGTCGCACAGAATCGTTGTCATCCCGCGTTTCGCCGCGAACTCTGGAGGACATTCTGGCTTCGCCAAGAAAAGGCCAGGGCGTTCAAGAACTTCCATTGATCCTGAAGGCCGATACTCCAGGATCGATCGAAGCTCTCCGCAGCGAAATTGGAAAGTTTGAGCATCCGGAAGTCAAGGTTCAGATTATTCACTCGGGTGTCGGTGGTGTGAACGAAAGCGACGTTTCTCTGGCCAGTGCTGCTGGTGCAATCATCGTTGCGTTCCACGTCATCGCAGAAGACCGTGCTCAGGCTCAGGCCGATCGCCAGGGTGTTGAGATCCGTCGCTATAATATCATCTATGAAGTAACAGAGCATATTAAATTGGCACTGCAGGGACTCCTTCGCCCAGAGCGAGTGGAAGTCTCTACAGGTCGAGCCATCGTTCTGCGAACATTCGCAATCAGTCGTTTCGGGACCATTGCAGGGTGTCGTGTTCTTAATGGGACGATTTCGCGAGATAGCAGGGTGCATTTGATTCGTGACCAAAAGGTCATGAATGATTATCGCCTCGGTTCACTCAAACGCGAAAAAGATGATGCCAAGGAAGTTCGCGAGGGCATGGAGTGCGGAATCAGGCTTGAAGGGTTTAATGACGTGAAGGAAGGTGACCTGCTCGAAGCATACCGAATCGACGAGATCAAACGGACGCTGTAATGTCGGTGCCAGAGGAGACTGTTCTGGTCTCAACTGGCGCGGGAAAAAGGTTGAGCATTTGCTCAACGAACCGCTGACGCCCTTGTTGTGTCCCTGTCAGCTCCCTCTATTGGAAAGCTTCCGTTTATGTCTTCAACCCGTCGAACAGCGCGAGTCGCCTCAATGATTCGCGAGGTGGTCAGCAGTGCAATTCTGTTTGAACTACGTGATCCACGTATCAAAAATGTCACAGTTCTGGGGGCCGATGTAAGCCCGGATCTGCGTCACGCGAGCGTGCGAATCTCAGTCATGGGAGATGAAAAAACTGCAGCGCTGACGATGCACGGACTTACCTCCGCCAAAGGGTTTCTGCAGTCGAAAGTCGCGGAGTACATCAAGAGTCGGTATACTCCGGAACTCCGTTTTATAATTGATGACGGAATCAAAAGGTCTGTTGAAACGGCAGCCCTGCTGCGAGAACTTATCCCTGCCGAATCGGACGACCTGGATTCGAATGAGGACGAGAAAACAGAGATGGTTCATCCGGGTTTCGACCTGAATGACGACGATGACTCGGAAGACGCGATGGACTCCGCTGACTCTGATCACAAATAATTAACTAAACGTTGAAAACAAATTGACCGGGAACAAAGACTCTTTGTCCCCCTAAATGCTTAGTTGCATATATTGGCAATCAGTTGAATCAGGATCAGCAGGGAATAACAATGGGAACGGCCAAAGCCACCAAGGCAGCCGACAAATCTCAGATCTGTCGAAAGCTCGTGACAGCTTTGCAGAAGCTCTACGGCAAGTCCGTGCCAAAGATTGAGCTGTCTGTCGTTGAAACCATGTTGTTTGCTGCATGCCTTGAAGATAATCCCTGGGTTCCGGCCGAGGCTGGGCTGAAAAAGGTTTTGACTTCGTATTTTGATTTAAACGAAGTCCGAGTCAGCTCAGTATCAGAGCTTGAACAGTCACTTGCTCCATTGAAGGATGCAGACTGGAAAGGTCTCCGAATACGCTCTATTCTTCGGTTTGTCTTCGAGACGACTTACTCATATGACTATGAAAAGCTGCGACGACAGACTTTAGAGCAGGCTGTTAAGACCCTGAAGAAAGTGAATGACATCACCCCGTTCATTCGGGATTTCATTCTGCATGAGATACTTGGAAGTCATATCATTTGCCTCGACACCTCCATGCTGACAGCTGCACGCTGGCTCGGACTGGTGCCAGCAAAGGCCGACTTGAATGACGCTTCAGAGTTCCTGAAGGGCGGTATTAAAAAGTCCGAGATTTCCGAGTTCTGCCATTTGTTGCGCTGCCTTTCAACCGACCCAAAGTACGCGCCACGGTTCTTGGATCCGTCTGACACAGAATTGTCGATGGACGACGTAATGGATCGATTCGTGGAGTTGCAGTCTCCTCCGAAGAAGAAGCCCGCAAAACTGGTTCCCCCTCCAGAGCCGCCGAAGATTGAGAAGACAGCTCTGCCCAAAAAACCTGCCACAGCGCCGGTGCTTGAAAAGGCAGCTCCATCAAAATCTGTCACCCCCGCAGGCACAGCAAAACCTTCCCTTGCTGTTCCATCCGTGCCAGCAAAAACTCAGCCGTTGAAACCTGCGGTAAAACTTCCTACACCGCCAGCCAAGGCCCCGGCTAAGAAAGCGCCTGCCACGAATCCGACACCAGCCAAGCCGGCCACATCAAAAACTGTGGCAAAGCAAACTGGAAAAACGGTCTCAGGGACGTCTGCAAAGGCACCGTCAGCCAAACCTGCGGCTGGCAAATCGACCAGCAACAGGAAGCCAGCGGCTGTTTCAGGTAAGCCAACGCCCAAGAAACCTCGGAAGTAGCGTTTCCGGGGCTCAGCAAGAACCGAACTCGACAGACTCTGCCTGCATACCAATAATGCACTTGTTGCAGTGATTGTTGTCGTAGTTGCCTAACCTTACTTCGCTGAGTCTGATCATGAAGCCATTCCAGTTTCCGTCGTCAGTGATTTCTCGTATTGCCTCCGCAAGATTGTCCGCACACGCGATCGTTGCTCTGATGACCGTGATTTGTTGCGGAATGTCAGCAGGATTGCTGGCTGATGATGAAGCCAAAACCTCTTCCGATGAACCCAAAGCTGGAGCGGACGAGCCGCCCCGGATGAAAAAAAACCGGCCGTTGAAGGACTTGCGGAACCCGATGAGAAACCGCTTGAAGTCAAAGATGAGAGCGACTCCATTGACCCGACCAACAAGGATGCTCTGGCGTGGTATATGTCCGGCCAGAAATCTCTTAAGCGGGGAGATTTAGAAGCGGCTTCCGAAGCCTTTGAGAAAGCTTCCGCTGCGGACCCAAAATCGGCCGTTCCTGTGCGGGCTCTCGCGATGGTTCTGTTCCGAATGGGCAAAGCTGAAGAAGGAAACTCCACTGCCGAAAAGGCGATGCAGCTTGATCCCGACGATTATCAAACACGACTCGAGATGGCCGTCCTCCGTGGCACTGCTCGTCAGTTTGACAATGCTTCAAAGCTTCTCGAGGAGGCATTGGCTTCGAAGACGCTCGATAAGCAATCGCTGGATTTCGTGCATATACATCAGGTTCGTGCCGCTGTCCTGCTGGAGATGCGAAAGATCGGCGAAGCGGCCAACAGTTATGAAGTCATCTTGCAGGCGCTTGAAAGACCTGAAGACTTCAAACTCAACGAACGGGAACATAAAACACTACTGAAGAATCGACTGACATCTTACGAAGTCACGGGACGCATTCTGTTGGAGTCGGGGCGAATCCCAAAGGCGATTCAGGCATTCGAGGCCTTATCCCGCACAGAAAAAGACGCGCCCGGAGACCACAACCTGTTGCTCGCCAGAGCCTATTTCCAGCAGGACAAACTGGACGCTTGCGAACAGAACCTGAACCGCTATTTTGAAACTGGACGACGGTCAGCTGAATCTCTGCTTCTGCTTCGTGATTTATTCGAAGCGTCAAGCCGATCTGATTCACTGACAACTCGCTTGCAGGAGTTAACAGAAGACGCGGCCGACGTTGCAGCAGTGAAAATGTTTCTTGGCCAGATTCTGCTTGATCAAGGCAAGACAACAGAGGCCGCTGAAGTCTATCAGTCAATTCTCGATACATCGGGGGAAGCAGAGGCGTATCTGGGGTTGGTCCGCGTCGAAATCGCCAACAGGAATCCTGTCGCCCTGATCGAAACAATTAATCGTGCCGCACGATCTCGTATTACCGTGGCGGAAATGGCCCCGTTGGTAGGTAGCATCGCGACGGTGGATGGTTTTGCCAAAGAGACCCTGACAACTTGCCAAAAAATGGTCACCGAAAAGCCGGGAGACATACATCCGGCGGTACCATATTTCTGCTCTCTGGTGGCAGAACAACTTGAGATGACCAAAGAAGAAGGTGACCTTCTGAAATCATCGTTGGAGTTGAGCCCTGACCGGGAACTGACGATGCAGACGCTCGATAAATACGGGATGAATCAACTGAAGCTGGGCGAGTACGAGAAATCAGCAAAACTCTTTGAACAACTCCTGCAGACACCGGGCCTTCCTCCGGGTGCTCGAGTCAACACGCTTTTCCGCATCTCAGCCGCATATGCTTCCATCGAGAATATTGACGGAGCCCGCAAGGCCCTGAAGCAGGCACTAAAAATTGTTCCTGATGAACCTCAGCTTCTTAGCCGACTTGCACTCGTCGAAGCCGCGGATGGCAAACTTGAAGAAGCCGTCGGACTGCTCCAAAAGGCTATTACAGGACTTCAGGGCAACACAGAATTGCTCACGGAATCCCATTTGCGGCTCGCAGGAATTTACGCTCAGCTCGATCAGTGGAACAATGCGATCGAACAGTATCAGCAGGTCCTGGAACTTGACTCCGTTGAAAAAGACACCGTCCGCCTGACAAAAATGGGGCTCTCGAACGCATACGTTCAAGGCGGTGATATGGAGAAGGGACAACAGGTTCTCGAAGAGGTCTATAACGAAGACCCGGCCGATCCCGGAGTCAACAACGATCTGGGTTACCTTTATGCAGATCAGGGCAAGAACCTCGAACAGGCTGAGAAGATGATCCGAATTGCGGCGGAAGCGCAGCCGGATAATCCGGCCTACCTCGACAGTCTCGGATGGGTTCTGTTCAAACAAGGGAAGAACGAAGAAGCACTTGAACCCCTTAAGAAAGCGAATGGAAATCCTGAGTATCAGGACGCCACACTGCTGGAACATCAGGGCGATGTCCACCAGGCATTAAAGCAAACGGAAGAAGCCAAAGTTCTGTGGAATCGGGCTGTCGAAGTTGAGCTGAAAGCTAAGAAGCCCGATGACACCGTACTAAAACGCCTGAAAGAAAAGCTTGGTGGACCGGCTGAAGAAAAAGCGGAAGTGGAAAAGAAGTAGCGAACTCTCCTTCGCGGTTCGCTTAGCGTTTCTTTCGCTTTCCTGCTTTCACTTGCCACTGGGATAACTCATCTGTAGTTCATCTGGTGGCAACGTCTTCTTCTTGGCTTTCCTCTACCGACGACTCAGCAGTTAGAACACTCTCCATGGCACGGAAGACCACAATCCGCAACGATGACGAAGAACCGGACGAGCCAAAGCGCCCGACTTTTGGGGGCGATAACGCAGGTGCCGGTAACTTTGAGGATCCCAATCAGCAGAGATTCGATGATGAACTGCGACCATCGAAGCTGGAAGACGTCGTCGGTCAGATGGCTGTTGTAGAGCGATTAAAGATTCTTCTGGAAGCCACTAAGAAGCGTAAGGAGCCATTGGGGCACTTGCTTCTCGACGGCCCGCCGGGACTGGGAAAGACCACTCTGGCAACTGTGATTCCGCGTGAACTGGGCACCGAATTACAGATCACTGCCGGACCATCTCTGGGTGCACCCAAGGATTTGCTCCCGTACCTGACCAATGCCAGCTATGGAAGTGTATTGTTTATCGATGAGATTCATCG
>CAIJTV010000428.1:0-4053 GCA_903823635.1 uncultured Planctomycetaceae bacterium | reverse complement strand
TGTCCCGCTTTCGCGCTTGTCTGCGCCGAAAATGAGACGGACCGTTTCCGTCCGACCAGCGCCGACAAGACCCGTCAGGCCGACAACTTCGCCGCTGCGAATCTGAAAGGAAATGTTCTTGACCGCGTTATCTCGACTAAGCCCGGATACTTCCAGAACCGTCGATCCCGTCACCGCCTGCGAGCGTTGGAACTCCCGCACGAGGACGCGTCCAACCATCAGTTCAATCAGGCGGCTGCGAGTTAGTTCCGCCACAAGACAATTGGCCACATGTCGGCCGTCTCGCAGGACGGTCACAGAGTCAGCAAGCTGAAAAATCTCCTCCAGCCGATGACTGATGTAGATGATCCCAATGCCCTGAGACTTCAGATCTCGCAGCAACGCAAACAGTCCAGCCACCTCCGGAGGCGTCAGGGCGGCTGATGGTTCATCCATGATCAGGATGCGCACGTCATGAGCCAGCACGCGGGCAATCTCGATCAACTGTTGCTGGGCGACAGAGAGTTGGCCGACAGGGACATCCAGAGGAATCTCAACGCCCATTCGTTTAAAGATTGCGGCGGCCCTTTGTTGCTCCTGACGACGAGGAATCCAGAAGTGACCACGATCACGTCCCAGGAACATGTTGTCGACGGCATTTAAGGCTGGCAGGAGAGTCAGTTCCTGATAGATGACTCCGATACCGGCCTGAATCGCATCCAGCGGCCGCTGCATCCGGACTTCATGGCCGTCGATGCTGATCGTGCCGGAATCCGGCTGATGAGCCCCGGCCAGCAAACGAATGAGCGTACTCTTCCCAGCTCCGTTCTCGCCCATTAACGCCCTGATTTCACCGGGTCCCAGTGTCAATGAAACATCGCTCAGCGCCTGCACGCCGGGAAATGATTTACTGATGTTTTGCAACTCGAGCATGATGAGAACATTAAAGCTGGAATCCGGCTGAGAAGCCAGCAGGTGTACTGGACGCTGGCCTTAACGAACATTGTTAATGCTGGACCAGAAATCGCACGCACAGAACGCCAATCGGGGCCGCCGAGATGCCAGGTCATTTCGATGTGAGAGATTCAAGGGCTCGTCGCAGATGCTGGGAATGATGCGTCAGCACTTCGCGAGCCTCATCGGGAGTCATTTGCCTCTGGTGAGCGACAATTGCGGTCTTCACCTGTCCATCGCAACGACCGAGAAGTTCCCCAGCAGCGCTGGCCGTGAGTCCTGTCAGTTCTGAAACGATGCGCTGTGAACGATCCTTTAACTTTTCATTGGTGGCTGTCAGATCCACCATGAGATTGCCGTACGTTTTTCCAATCAGCACCATCGCGCCGGTGGTCAACATGTTGAGGACCATTTTCGTCGCCGTTCCGGCCTTGAGTCGAGTTGAGCCGGTCACAACTTCGGGGCCTACGATCGGTGCGATCATGATGTCGGACAGCGGAATCAGTGCTGAGCCGGCATTACAGGCAAAGCCAATTGTCGAAGCTCTGACACTGCGAGCGTACTCGAGTCCGCCGATGACGTAGGGCGTTCGGCCACTGGACGCAATTCCCATCACCACATCGTTAGCTGTTAATCCCATTTGCTGAAGATCCGACGCTCCTTCATCACGACGATCTTCAGCTCCTTCAATCGCAGACGTCAACGCCGCCTTGCCACCGGCAATTAACCCGATCACCATACCGGGCTTTACGCTGAATGTTGGCGGACATTCACTGGCGTCGAGAACGCCCAGTCGGCCCGATGTTCCCGCGCCCATGTAGATGAGACGTCCTCCTGCGCGGAAGCGTTGCGCGATGAGGTCAACGGCTTGTGCGATCGCTGTCGATTCCGTGGCCACCGCAGCGGCGACTCGAGCGTCCTCCTGATTCATGAGCTGCACAATCTCCAGCGCGGACAAGCTGTCGATGGACATAGATGCATTGTTGCGAGCTTCTGTAGAAGCAGCGGGAGGAAGCGGAACCTGCATGAGAGGGCTCGAAGGAAGTTCTGGGGCGATGGGAATTCAGACAGAACCATACATCTTTGGGAACGGAATGGCACTGGCGAGATGTTGAATTATTGGCCAAACAGCCTCATTCGTTTAACGCAGATACCGTTCGAACTCTGGAGGAAGGGCAGCCCCGTGGATGCGCTCTCAGGAACAGAATCACCTGCAAAGCTCAGGTGAAAGCCTGTTGCTGTGAATGATTCCCTTTAGTCTGCAGTGGCACCACCCTTGCGATTCGGGAATTGGTAAGCCAGATAAACTTTGCCGGATGTTCTGATTGTAGCGATCACCCCGGTCATGCCGATGCCGATCCAGTCAGGTCTTTCTATGGGGCTTCGGAATGATTCCGGAGCGTTCCAGAAGACTTCACGGTTGACTGGTTCACCGACCCGACGTGGAGGGTTCATCATGCAGTCCATTAATTCTCAATTTGACTTGCTGGGGCGATTGATCGAAGCGTCGGAAATGCGACAGCGCGTGATCGCCAATAACCTGACGAACGTGACGACTCCTAACTACCGTCGCATGGATGTTGAATTCGAGACGCAGCTTGCTCAGGAACTGCAGGGGCATGGCTTCAGGGAGGCCTCTCCGGAGATTGTGGAGACGCCCGGACTCAAGACAAAAGCGGACGGCAATAACGTCGACGTGGATCGGGAAATTGGACAGATGAACAAGAACGCCATGCTGCAGCAAACTTACGTGCAGTTGCTGGGAAGCCATCTCGAAAGAATGCGACTGGCGATTGAGGGATCATAAGACACTGCGGCTGATTGAAATGAAGGGAGGCGTGAGATGACATTTGGTAAGATTTTGTCGGGCATGGAGATTAGCGCGTCCGGGTTGACTGGAGAGCGGCTGCGAATGGAAATCGCGGCCAACAACATTGCGAATATTGATTCAACGATGACCCCGGAAGGCGGGCCATATCAGCGGAAGCAGGTCACATTCGCCGCTGCGATGGAGAACGCGATGGGGGGCGGGGCGAATGAAGTGGGTGACCTTTGTGGTGTCGAGGTTGTGGGGATCACTGCAGACACGACACCAGGACCGTCAGTTCACAATCCGAGCCATCCTCATGCGGATGCGAACGGATACGTCAAAATGCCAAACGTCAACATTTCGCACGAGATGGTGGATCTGGTAACAGCCAGTCGGGCGTACGAGGCGAACCTGAAATCACTTGAGACATTCCGACAGATGGCCGAGCAGTCACTGTCGCTTCTGCGAGGTCTCCGCTGATGTCATTGCAGTCACTCTACGGGCCTAACGGGCTTTCTCAGACGCCGCCTTCGATTGTACCGTTGTCAATCAAAGACAACGGGTCGGCACGCGAAGGTCTGCCTTTCACGGACCTGCTGAAGGGCATCGTAGAAGAGACTGACAAGCAGCAACAGGTAGCGGATACGGGCGTTAAACAACTGGTGACCGGGGAAGCGGAGAGTATTCACGAAGTCGTGCTGACGACGGCGAGAGCAGACCTGGCATTTCGACTGATGATGGAGATTCGAAATCGGCTCATCGCGTCGTATCAGGAAGTGATGAGGATGCAGATCTAGCGGTCTGTTCATTAGATCGCAGATACGACAACGCTCACTGTTAAAGATACGTCGGGAGAATATTCATGGCCTTCTGGAACTCACTCAAGGAACAAGCGCTGACTCTGTGGAATCGCTGGACCATTGGTCAGCGGGCAGGGTTTATTGCAGCGGCGTTGGCTTGTATCGCTGCGGTTTCCGGGACGCTGATCTGGGCTTCGCAACCGGAATACATCGTGATTGCCAGTCAACTGACGGCAACTCGATCCATCGAGATCGCTGGCGTCTTGGACACAGAGAAGATCGCCTATCAATTGAATCTGTCCAGTTCGGCAGTCTCTGTTGGTCGCGGCGATGTCAGCAGAGCTCGACAGGTTCTGGCGGGGCAGCTCAACCCGGAAGAGGAGCCTGCATCATCGATCGGGCCCAGTCTCTTCGAATCACCGCGGACTGAAGAAGATCGTCGCCGCAAGGATTTGGAACGACGAATTGCGAAGGCGATCAAGCAGATTAAGGGAATTCGCGAGGCTACCG
>CAIJTV010000427.1:0-13465 GCA_903823635.1 uncultured Planctomycetaceae bacterium | reverse complement strand
TCATCCAGCGAGAACAGGCCCAAAACCGTATCAGCATCGAACCTGTAGATATCGCTGCCAGCCACTCCAGCAAGAGTTCGATTTTCGATGCTGGTCAGAATCAAACTCGCCCCGTTAACGGTCAGCCCGGTGCTGCTGGTCACAACCATTGTGTCAGCACCCGTCGTTCCAACAATACGCACCGAATCTATTCCACCCTTGCCATCAAGACTGAGCAAGGTGCTCATCGGGAACGTTCCAAGTTCTCTAACGGAACCTCCGTTGGCGGAGATTGTGACGACCACATTTCCCGCCGCTAAAGTTCCGGAGTATGTCAGAACAAATGTGTCGCCGAAGGTTGTTCCATCGGGAGAGTCCAACGCTGCTGATTCGAATGCGCCCATATCCGGCCGACCAAATTGGATGCGGCTGAACCCAACTCCTCGCTGATCGATCGCAAGAGGCACATCATTATCAAGAATGCCGACTGCCAGCGAGCTACTGCCAGCATTGAAGGCCGGGCTGTTCTCAAGCAGAGCATGAGTCATCGTGGAGCCGCCATTGTTTCCCAACGCGGCCAGCATGGGATTCATGGCGGCTCCCGACGTATCGCCTCCAATCCAATTGCCGTTAGCATCCGGATTGATCACGCCAGTTGTCGCGAGAGCAGTCCCGTTGTTGCGACCGATCAGGCTGCTGACGACGCTCAACGTGTCGCCGACATTGATTGACCGCTGCACATCCGGAGCGCTGCCGTTGTCGGTGTTTCCTGCCACAATGCTGTTGCGGATGGAAATGGAACCAGAGTCGCTGAAGATGCCTCCACCGGCATTCTGCGTCGAGCTGTTCAGGGTAAGCGTACTCTGACTCAGGGTCACGGTTCCATAACCGGAGAATACAGCGCCTCCTCGTGCCCCATTCCCCTGAACTGAGTTCCCTGAGACCGTGCTTTGGCTCAGAACGACCGAGTTATTGCGAGCAAAGACAGCACCTCCGTCAGCGAACACGTCCGTCGTTGAGTTTGCAGAC
The DNA here is from genome assembly GCA_903823635.1 of uncultured Planctomycetaceae bacterium. Classification (GTDB taxonomy): domain Bacteria; phylum Planctomycetota; class Planctomycetia; order Planctomycetales; family Planctomycetaceae; genus SXXK01. The sequence goes on along the minus strand of CAIJTV010000427.1, from coordinate 12,457 downwards.
AGCGTGCTCTGCTTGATCGAGACTGAGCCGTTCGCGACGAAGACCGCTCCACCATCAGAGGACGCTCCTTCGGTTAGATTCCCTGATAACGTGCTCCGCGTAATCGTGACTTCACCGCTTCGACAAAAGAGACCTCCACCATACGCACCGTCACCCGTCGTGCGGTTTCCGGAAAGAACACTTTCAATGATGATGATCGCCCCGGTGTCAGAGAAAATCGCACCACCATGCGCGCCGCCGCCGAGCGTCGCGTTTCCCGTTATTGTGGAACCACTGATTGTCAACGTTCCCGACGATAAGGACTTGATGGCTCCACCGTTATTCGTGTTGTCGGCATAGTTGACATTGTTTCCGGCGGTCTGTCCGTTCTGCAGCGTCAGACCACTTAAAGAAACAGCACCGGAACTAATGTCAAAGATTCGAGAATCGCCCTGAGCATCAATGATTGAATTGGCAGCTCCGTTACCAGTGATTTCGACAGTCTCGGAGATCGTCATTTGCCCGGCGGTTAAAGCGATCGTTCCGTTCAGACCCGACTGGAAAACGATCTCGTCGTCTCCCGCAGTGTTGTTTGCATCAAGAATGGCCTGTCGCAAGCTTCCGGCCCCTGAATCTGCAAGGCTGGTGACCGTGAATGTCGTCAGCAGGCTGCGAAACTCGAGCGATTCGGCGGACGATTGGTTCGACCTTGCGACGCGTCGTCGCAGTGAACCAGAACAAAGATGACGGCGACAGCGAGCCAGCCATTGCAAACAAGTCAGAGAATGAGTCGTTGCCACGCAGAGAGGTCTCCTCATAACAGTATCCAAAATTGACCAAAGCCAGCCGCGTCGTCGAGCACTCATGTTGACCATGGGCTGCAATCTTTCTGCGGCAGCCGCTGAGTTAACGGAATGTCACTCGTCACGAACGCAAGCTTGATGGAATGTCCCGTGCTGCCACGCAGTTTTCTTTGTTGCAACTCGTCCACACCACCCATGCACAACTTGCGGTCGTCGCCGCTAAAGGTCCAATCGAAGCCGCATTGAGAGGTCGGCCATAATTCTTCATAAATCCAGGGACCCGATGTTGTTCCGCAGAAAACCGCGTCCAATGGATGGCTCCCGAACATTCTTTTCCGCTTCCAGTAGCGCTCGGGCCGCCCCGCGGACTGTTGATTTCGAGGCACCAACAACAACGGGACACCCTTTACGGTCGCGTTTCTCAGTGACTCGGGTCCGCTGCGGGAGCCAGTCCCGGTTTGGTTCGTGCCTCCAGGACAGATCTTAATGGCACGCTCAAAACTGAAGTGTTTGGAGCAGGGCGAGGTCCGGGGGTTGACGATCGGCGGTTTGTGTTCTGAAGTGAGGATCTATCGGAAGCCCCTCCAAAGAATTGACTCTCCGTGATGCCAGATCATGCGGACTGTTCGATTGGCATAACAACTTCCGGGAGTTTTATCTGGACTTCCACGGCCCTTACGCATACAGGGCCGTCATCGACTCAACCGGACCAGCAACCTGCGACTTGAAAATCGCCCGAGTGAGCCGAGAAGGCAGGTCCGGTACTTCAAAGCGTGATTCGCGAAGCCTTGATTGTCTCCACTGGACCGATTTTTCTGCTTGCAGAAATTCCGAGACTGAGCCGCCCGACTCTGTGTTCAAAGCTTCGCCGCATGACGGCATTTGCCAATTCGGAACCTGTTGAGTCGGCCCCGCAACAACGGATCACTGGAACTTCACGCCCAACGGAAGCAAACGGTTCAACAATCCGCTTACGACAGGTGTTCCCGAATCTCGGCCAGACCATCCCGCATCACCGTTCGCAGACGCTGCAAATCACCCAGCGTTTGGCCGAAGGCTTCAAGGTCCTCTGCTGAAGAAAACCGTGCCTCAGACTGCAGCACCATTCGCTCCAGCCGATGCAACTGGGAATGCAGAGTCTCTTCAAGCATCGGCAGCATCTCTTTGGTGCCGGCCCGCACCTTTCGAGTCACCTCCTGAACAAGTTCTCGCTCCGCTCTTCGACCAGCAGCATCTAACTCCCGCGGGCCAGTCTCAACATTCTGACGATCCAGTTCCTCAATATTCACCAATCGTCCAAATGGCGACACTTCACGGCGAGCGTTCTGCTGGTTGAGCTGAGCTTTCTCGAGTGAACTGCGAGCTTTTTTGGAATCAGGATCGAGTTGGACCGCAGTCTGAAAACATCGCAAAGCCAATCCCATGTTTTTCATGTCGACGTAGATGTTGCCGAGATTCAGATGGGCTTCGATCAGATTCGGTTTCAGCTTTAAGGCTTCTTTGTAAGCTGAGATCGCCATCGTGTTCATATTCTGCCCACGTTGAGCAATTCCCATGTTGTAGTAGGCTTCCGCGCATTTTCGGTCCTTCTGCAACGCACGCCGCAAAGCTTCGACGGCCTTGCGAAATTCTCCCAGACGATTCAGCACAGCTCCCAGATTGACCCACGCCTGAGCATGGCCTGAATTCTGTTTTGTGTGGCGTTCAAAGATTTCACGAGCCGCCTGAAATTCCTTGTTGTAGAACCGAGCCATCCCCAGCATTTCGAGGACGACTTCATCACGAGGATCCTTCTCCAGCATGATTTGCAGGATCTCCGCGGCCTCCGCATATCTCTTTTGTCTAAACAAATCGCGGCTGAGTTTCAAAAAACTGTCGCCTGATGCCTGCTGAGTCATCGTTGAGGCTCCCTGGTACTCGGAAGATTAAGTAATCCCGAGGCGTGGTAAGAGAACTCTGAAAGAGAATAATGCTGATCGGCAGTTCCAGCAGATGTCCGGTGGATGGAACACCAGTGTACGGCTGATCGGTCTGTGTGGCTCAACACTCCCTGGAGCGTGTTTGAGCCGATATTTGTGGGTCAGTTTAGGCGGGAATCAAAATGAAAGTGTTTCTGAAAACGTTGACGGGGAGCGACCTAAAAGTTTACCTGAATTGACAATGTTAAACGGGGGTAGAGTTTGCGTCGTCCATACGGCGAGTTCAAGCGGGAAAACCTGCGAAGTCGATCCACGACAGAGAATCCGGGGAATCGGCTCCCGGAGTACTTTGGACCAGAAGTTTACTTCTGACAAGACTGAGCAGGTTCTGAATGTCAGGATTGTTGACCAGAAGCTCGCTGTTGGCGATGATTATGCTCGTCAGCGTGCTTCATTCACCCTCCTTTGCCGATGGCAACTTGCGCGAAACGCCGTTGGTGCGTGCCGTGCAGACGTCTCGCAAATCTGTCGTGAATATTCACACAGAGAAAAAGGCGGCGGAAGACAAAGAAGCCCGGTTCTTTTCTCCAAAATCACGAAAAGTGACGGGGATGGGGACTGGCGTGGTGATTGACGAACGTGGGTACATCGTTACCAACTATCACGTCATTCAGGACGTCGATGTTATCACCGTTACGCTTGATGGCGGGGCCTCCTACGATGGCCGCCCGGTCTCTTACGACCGAAAGCATGACCTTGCGATTATTCGCATCACCGTGACAGAACCTCTGTCTGTGATGCCGATGGGAACTTCCTCCGACCTGATGCTGGCCGAGACGGTTTACGCCGTGGGCAACGCTTTCGGTTACGAGCACACTGTTACGGCAGGGATCGTCAGTGCGCTGCATCGCGATGTTGAAGTGGATGAGACACAGTCTTACGAGAATCTGATCCAGACGGACGCCAGTATCAATCCCGGAAACAGCGGTGGCCCTTTGCTGAATGTGAACGGTGAGGTCATCGGAATCAACGTAGCTATTCGCTCGGGTGCTCAGCGGATTGGCTTCGCGATTCCTATCGATGACGCTCGTCGCACGATCGCACGGTTGCTAAGTGTGGAACGTCTGGATGGTGCTCCGCACGGACTTGTCACGACAGATGTGAAGTCGGCGACAGAGAAGAAGCTGGTGGTTAACGAAGTGGCGACCGGCAGCGCTGCAGAACTCTGCGGAATCAAGTCCGGGGATATCATCTGCAACGTTCGCGGAATTCGTATCAACGACGGAACAGACCTGGAACGCTCACTGCTCGCCATGCCGCGGGGCAAAGTCGTGGACCTGGTGTTGCAGCGAGAAGGCCGCGAGCAGACTCTGCAGTTCACTGTAGGAGTGGGCAAGTCGCCAGTCATCGCTCAGTCAACGGCACAGAATTCCGAAGTGACAGTCGCAACTGCGGAAAAGAAGACCGCACAGGTCCCTGCTGTGAACGTCTCTCAAACGAATACGCCTCCGCAGTCAAAGCCTCAGACTGTAGATACCGAGGCTCAGATTATGGATCGAGCCTGGGAGTTGCTGGGCCTGCGTCTTGAGTCCCTCAGTGATGTCGAAAAACAGGAAGTCACTTCGCGAACTTATCCAGGAGCCCGTGGTCCGGTGCGTTACAACGGCGGACTGCGAATCGTCGAGGTCAAAAGCGACAGCGTGGCAGCGAAGTTCGTCAAGGAAGGCGACGTACTGCTGGGGCTGGATGGATTTGAAACACTTGGTCCGGTCAATCTGAATTACATCCTGAAGCAGGATCGCATTCAGAAGGCCACATCGATGAAGTGTCAGATCTACCGCAAGGGCGGAAATCCTCTGGAAGGCACGCTGTTGCTTTCTCGCTGATCACTGCAGATAAACGAATTCACTTGAAGCCAGAACCACCTGACAGGCAACACTCCACGCCGCGGTCAGCCGATCCTTGTCGCTGCGAGCGTCAGACGAAAACGTCTGTAGGGTGTCCTGAATCAACTGCAGATCCTGAGAGATTTCGTCATCCGAGGGCTCCCGGCCAAGACAGGTCACGTAAATCTCTTTGACCCGTTCTGAGTCGGTGGAATCCGTCGTCAGGACTCGCCCGGCCAACGCGTCGGCCGCCTGCATCACAAAGTCACTGTTCATCATCATCAGCGCCTGAGGCGCCACGGTTGTGGTGGCTCGATCGCCTGTTGGTACAGCAGGGTCAGGAAAATCCAGCAACTGGAACATCTCAAAGACGTTATTTCGAATCACCGGCAGATACAGCGATCTTCGAGCACTGTTGTAATCGGTCGTATCGATCGACGTGTGATCAAACAGGTAGCCACGATTCTTTACCTTCAGCAACGACCCGCCCATGGTCGCATCCAGCTGACCACTGACAAACAACAGCGAGTCGCGGATTTCCTCTGCGGCCAGACGTCGTACTGGAAAACGACTCCACAGCCGATTGTCAGGATCGGCCGTCGCCGCTTCCGATGAAACATGAGTGCTCTGCTGATACGTATTCGACAGCAGGATCACCCGATGCATCTCTTTCAAAGACCACTTGCGGTGAATGAATTCCTTCGCCAGCCAGTCAAGCAGTTCCGGATGAGAAGGCTTTTCTCCCAGAAGTCCGAAGTTATCAGCCGACGCAACCAGCCCACGTCCGAAGTGCCATCTCCAGACTCGATTCACAAGAACTCGTGACGTCAACGGATGGTGATCATTCACAAGCCATTCCGCCAACTCGCGACGGCCACTGTGCAGTCCCGAGAACCCAGGCATCTCCGGCCCCTTCATGACGGCCGGCACATGACGTGGGACGACATCGCCCAATCGAGACGGGTTGCCGCGTACATGAATGGGCACATCGACGATTTCGTCCTCGGTGACACCCATCGATGTTGGTAATTCCGGGGGAGCTTTCTCCAGAGCCGCGAGTTCTTCCCGCAACTTCGTCAGTGTTGTTCGAGTCTCTTCAGGATACTGCGACTCCTTTGATTCCGGCAGAATTGCCCCATCGGGTAGTGACGCCTGCAAGGCTTCGTCGGCAGACTTGACGGTGGTTTCAATCGCCATCTTCTTCGCCGCGACCTGAGCCTCATAATCGGCCTGCATCTGAGTCGCCTCGGCCGACTTCAGCGGGTGCTCATGCCACTTCGCGACCTTGGTATAAGTATCCATGGTGCGAGTACTCTTGAAGATCCCGGCGAGCCCGTAATAGTCAGCCGTGTCGATCGGGTCGAACTTATGATCATGGCACCTTGCACATCCGAACGTCATTCCCAGAAAGACGCGGCCGACGGTATCGATCTGCTCATCCACAATATCCATGCGCATCTTTGGCATGTTCACTTCGGCCAACACCTTGGGACCGATCGACAGAAACCCAGTCGCCGTTAAAAGTTCATTTCGAAGTTCATCTGACGAGGCTTCCAACTGATCGCCTGCGAGCTGTTCGCGGATGAACTGATCAAAAGGTTTGTCGGCGTTGAAAGACCGAACGACATAATCGCGATAGCGCCAGGCATTGCCGTGCGCCACGTTTTCATCAAGCCCATTGGAATCAGCATAACGAGCAATATCCAGCCAGTGACGTCCCCAGCGTTCGCCATACGCGGGCGAACTGAGCAGTCGCTCAATCAGTTCAGGATAAGCCTCCGGACGTTCGTCGTGCAGAAATGCAGAGATCTCCGCTGGCGCGGGAGGAAGTCCGGTCAGATCAAACGTGACTCGCCGAATCAAGGCTTGCTTATCGGCCTTCGGTGCTGGTGACAACCCTTCCGCTTCAAGCCGGGCCAGAACAAATCGATCCAGATCAGACTGCGGCCAGGCGGAGTTCTGCACCGGCGGAATGGCGACCTCCGCTGGCGAAATGAACGCCCAATGGTTCGGATCACGATGTCGCTTTGACGCCGCCGAAGCCGCTGGAAACGCCAGTCCGGATTTCACCCAGCTGCTGAGAATCTCGATCTGCGCATCAGTGAGCTTGTCATCCTGCGGCATTTTCAGATTCTCATCGTCATGTCGCACCGCACGGATCAACAGGCTTTCGTTCGGCTCACCGGCAACAGCAGCAGGTCCGGAATCGCCGCCCTTTAAAATCGCGTCGCGTGAATCCAGTCGCAGACTCGCCCATTGCTTCGTGCTGCCATGACACTTCAGACAGTGTTCATCCAGAATGGGACGGACATGGGTTTCAAACTGCCGAAGTTGTTCCGCATTAAACGCCGGTGTCTCGGTCTCCAGCTCAGGAGCAGATGCCCCCTGCGGCGGAACCGAATCGTCATCACTCACCTGGTTCACAGGCACTGAAGCGATCGTCGGGTTTGACCCAACGCGAGGCAACGATTCGTCGATCAAGATCGCAAGCAACAGCATAGACAGCATTGTGAAGATCCCTTTGAATGGGGAAACTCAGGAGCCTGCATGATACACAAACCAAAGCTTGTCCAGAAACTCTATCAGGACAGTTGTCTCAACGATGTCAGGATTTGCAAACTGGCGGGAAACGGCCTTCGATCCTTTGCCATCATCCGTGCCTTCCGATGGGCAATCGCCTCATCTGGCACTGCAGGTCCGTTCAGTCATTCGTCAGTTTTCAGGTTCCGGAGACGGTTGTGCGAGTCTTTAGCAGAGATGAAATGCAGGGGAGCCAAGTTGCAAGGCCCGGAGGTTCCAGTACACTCAAACCAGCAGGTTGGGCAGCCACGAGTCGCTTATTGCAGGATTCACTCGTCCCTGGATAACTCTGCTGGTCCCTGGATAACGTGGTGTACTCCTCTCGCAGGATGTTGATCATGGAGACGGTCAGGAAGACTCGAGCTTTCACACTCATCGAACTGGTCGTCGTTATCGCCATCATTGCGATGCTGGTCGCACTTCTGTTACCCGCTGTTCAGCAAGCCAGAGAAGCCGCTCGTCGAACGCTGTGCAAGAACAACCTGAAGCAGTGGGGACTGGCTCTCCACAACTATCATGATACCAATCTGATTTTTCCGCCAGCACTCAATCATCCAGGGCGAGTTTCCTGCAGTGGTGCGACGCCGGGAGTTTATGGGGCGTCTTTGTATTCCGATCACAATCGAGTTCAGAATACGCCGGGTTGGATTTTTTTGCTGCCCTATAACGAGCAGGCAGCGGCCTACAGCCTGTACGATTTCAATACGACCGCCAGCCTTTCATCTCCCTGTGGATTCGGGTTGGCCGGTCCAGTCGACAGGAATCCGAATCTTGCAGTGACATCCATGCGTATGCCAACACTGGAATGTCCTTCGCATCCACAGGCCGGAGAAGTTTCCACTTCCTCACCAACAAGTTCAAGCTCGTACTTCTCCCGCGAGAATGCTCGCCGAGCCAGCTATGGCTTTGCGACTGGCGGCATGACAGACTATAGCTTTCTCCACACGGCCTATCAGAGTGATATTCGCCAGGGCATGTTCGGCAACAGCGGTGGTGCTCGCATGAGGGACATCACGGATGGTGTCTCCAATTCGATCGCGATCGGAGAATCCTGGAGTGGTGATCAATTCAAACGAAATGGAAACCATGGCCCCTGGGGCCTGACCGGGACGCATACCTGCTGTCATCTTTACACGCCGTCCAGCAGCAGTAGCAACCTTGATACAACAACCGTTTCCGCGATCAGCGGCACGGGCACTTTTGCGTCTCATTTCAAGATCAATGCTGTGATCAATAACGATCCGCAAAAACGTCAGTATGCCTGGGGTTACGGCAGCAGACACGCAGGCGGCATTCAGGTTTTGTTGGCCGACGGCTCCGTGAGATTCCTCAGCGAGAACATGGATGTACTCACATTTTGGAGACTCACGTACATTCACGATGGCCAGATCATTGTAGAATTCTGATTTGGGCTTCAGCCTTTCGCTCGTCAAGCCTGAACCGTTCAATGAGTTCAAAGTGAGACGCACAACCTGCTGATGCAAGGCCGGATGGCTTTGAGGCTGCTTGCCCTGCGTCTATGCTGTTGCCAATGACAGCGGCCGGCTATCCTCTCGGGATGGAATTGCTTAGCCACCGTCCATCCCTGTATCAGAGATGACAGCCCGTGAAACGACCAGCCAAAATCAACCACCATGTGATCACTCAAAGCAGCACCGTGCAGCAGCACAGATGGCCAAAGTGGCACGTGGCAAAGTTTCGGCTGCTCTTCGGGGTTCTCGCAGCGATAACAATGGAGTGCTCGTCAGTCGCCGATGAACCGTCTCCAACAGCTATCGGCGACACTGCGCGGAATGAGTTCTTCGAACAAAAGATCCGACCACTCCTTGTTCGACATTGTTATGAATGCCATTCCGGAGCCAGCAACGAAGTGAAGGGCAGTCTACGGCTGGACTACCGTGATGCCGTCCTGAAAGGCGGAGATTCCGGTCCGATCCTGATGGCGGGCAGCCCGGACGACAGTCTGTTGCTCAGTGCGATCCGGCACGAAGGGCTGGAGATGCCCCCCGGAAAAAAGCTGACGGATGCTGAGATTCAAAACGTTGAAGAATGGATTCGTTCAGGCGCGTTCGATCCTCGCGATCACCCTCCCGACCTCAAGTCCATCGCAACTGAAACATTCGAAGCGCTTTATCAGGATCGTCGCCAATGGTGGAGCCTCCAACCGCCAGTCGTCACTGAACCTCCGCAGCTGAAATGGCCTCAGGTCGATACTGACAATCCGGGCACGGAGATAGACCAGTTCGTTCTGGCGAAACTTCATGATCGGCAACTGGCTCCAGCACCGCGCGCGGATGAGCGAACTTTGATCCGCAGGGCTTGTTTTGCTTTGACCGGTCTGCCACCGTCGGAAGAACAGCTTCACTCGTCACTGAATAATCACGAGCCTCAATCATGGCAGCATGTCGTTGATCAGCTTTTGGCGTCACCGCATTTTGGTGAACGCTGGGCGCGGCACTGGATGGATGTTGTTCGTTACACCGACACCTACGGTTACGAATGGGATATGCCGGCCAAAGGCGCGTGGCGATATCGGGATTACCTGATTCGGGCGTTCAACAACGACGTGGGATTTGATCAGCTTGTGCGAGAACAGATTGCCGGCGATCTGCTGAACTCACCACGCCTGAATCATGAACTTGGCATCAACGAATCACTGATCGGCCCGATGTTCTACCAGATGGGTGAGAAACGCCACGGCGACAGTTCGGAGTTTAATGGCATCCATCAGGAAATGCTGGACAACAAAATTGATGCCTTCGGAAAGGCTTTTTTGGCCACCACGATCTCCTGTGCTCGCTGCCATGATCATAAACTGGACGCCATTTCTCAACGCGACTACTACGCACTCGGCGGGCTGTTCATGAGTGCTCGCTGGATCACAAACACGGTCGATCTGCCCGAACGCAACAAGCCGGTCCGTGAAGAGCTAAAACAATTGAAACAACAATTGCGATCCGAGCTGGCTCAACGATGGCAAGCCAACCTTGAATTGCTCACTGCAGAATCCCTCAACACGCTCAGCAAAACTGTTCCCGAGCGACCGCTGGAGGATCCTCTGCGAATCTGGTCGCAGTTGCAGTCTGCCGAAGCCGCCGGGCAGGGCTATGAAACAGTATGGCAGACTCTGCAGAAAACCTATCGTGACGAAAGTCAGCGGAGAATTTCCGAGAACTCCGGTCACTTCGCAACGGTGGTCGACTTCCGTGATGGCGTGCCCAAGGAATGGTCGATCGACGGCGAAGGAACTCGCGAAATCTCACCACGCGGCGACTTTGTCGTAGCACTGTCAGGAGAAAAGGCTGTCGATTCCATCCTCTTCGGAGGACTCTGCACCAACTCACTGTCCCCTCGGTTGAATGGTGCACTGCGAACACCATGGACGAAATCGTTTGGCCCGGGGCATCTCAGCTTTGAAGTGGCCGGAGGAGATTTTTCTGCCCAACGCACAGTCGTCGACAACGCGTTCCTCACTGAAAAACAACAGTATCTGGCGAACGCGACGCCTCAGTGGAGACTGGTCGACACGCTTTCGAGTCTGGACAGAAACGTGTATGTCGAGTTCGCAACGAAGACCAGCAACCCCAATTTTCCACCACGCGTCGGCCTTGGCGGAGCATGTTCTGAAGAGCAGGTCGCAGATCCTCGCAGTTGGTTCCAGATCAGTCGTGTGGTGAAACACACGGCCCCGTTCTCGCCGCACGATGAGCTGACTCGAATGCTGCCATTGCTGGACGGCGAGACGCCTCAATCACTGAATGAAGTGGCCAATCAATTCCGCGCAGTGCTGAAGCAATCTGTCGTGGCCTGGCAGGAGGAACATGCCACAGACGATCACGTGCGCATGTTGAACTGGATGCTTTCTGCCGGTGTGCTGCAGAACTCTGCGGATTCAACGGCACCGGAATCATCGATCAACAGGCTGATCCTCAGCTATCGGGAACTGGAACAGAAACTGGCTGAGCCGACTACGGTCAACGGGATGGCCGACATTGATCAGCCGTTGGATTATCGCCTGAATATTCGAGGAGACTATGACCAGTTAGGCGATCCTGTTCCGCACGGGTCGGCCAGATTTCTGTTGGATGTCTGTGACGCGAACGAGACCCAGCGAACGCGACTGGAACTGGCCGAGCTGGTTTCCAGTCCAAAGAATCCGCTGACGGCACGAGTGTATGTGAATCGCGTCTGGCACTGGCTGTTTGGTCAGGGACTGGTCAGAACTCCCGATGACTTTGGCCACGTTGGTGATCTGCCGTCGCACCCGGAATTGCTGGATTATCTGACCCATGACTTCATCGCCAGCGGCTGGTCGACAAAGCAACTGGTCCGCAGCATTCTGCTGAGTCAAACGTGGCAGCAATCACAACAGTCCGCCTCTGGTGCGCAGGATGTCGATCCCACCAATCGACTGCTCCATCATTTTCCTGTGCAGCGACTGGATGCAGAAAGTCTCCGCGATGCCATGTTGTTTGTGTCAGGACGACTGGATAGTAATCTGTATGGACCGACTTCGAATCCTTATCGCCTGAGCGAAGACGATCAAAAGCGGCTGTTCTCCGGTCCGCTGGATGGCCTTGGTCGACGTTCGATCTACACCAAAGTGACGATTATGGAACCGCCCCGGTTTCTGGCGACGTTCAATCAGCCAGCTCCGAAGATTCCTACCGGGCGTCGCGATGTCACAACCACTCCGGCTCAATCGCTGACATTGCTGAACGACCCGTTTGTCGCAGGTCAGGCGGATTACTGGGCCTCGCGACTGATTCAGCAGAGTGACACAACGATCGAGTCACGATTGCAGCAGATGTTCGTGAAGGCTCTGGGGCGAGAAGCCAGCAGTGAGGAACTGTCACGCTGGTCAGAAGCGGCTCGTGACTTTGCGAGCGACGAGAAGATCCCTGAGCAGGAGGTTCTGCGGAGCCAATCCGTGTGGCAAACCATGGCCCACGCCATGTTCAACACAAAAGAGTTTCTGTACGTACGTTAAGGATTTGGTTCGAAATCATATCCACAATTGGTGAGCCTGCGTTCGCCGGGGCGAACTTATCACACCCTACAAATCGCAACCCATTCCGGCAGGGTGTGACAACTGAGCCTTAGCGAAGGCGGGCACTTAGTTTCAGTCTTCACTTGATTCAAACCGGACATTATGTTGGGACCGCACCTAAGTTGCCGCGCGTGCGCGTTTGACTGACGAGCGAGCCTTCACAGGCTTCGGTGCGGGGCGAACAGATTGCTCCAGGGCCTGCATAATTCGATTCAACTCGGGAACGATTTTCTCGTTCAG
>CAIJTV010000426.1:0-2265 GCA_903823635.1 uncultured Planctomycetaceae bacterium | reverse complement strand
GCCTCCTTGCCGTTTATGGTGCTGTCGCAGACAGCATCATACGCAAGAAAGCGGCGTCGACGTATGTTGTTGTGATTCAACAACTTGCACGTTAACTAAGTGCCATTCGTGGATGCCTCCGGAGCGACGGTCACCAGCTGTTCGCCGGTCGACGGAGCCGTCGGGAAAAAGCCCGTCGGCGTGACCGCACTGACTCGGAATGAATTGCCCACCTCAGTCACCGGAATGTCGTAGTTGCCAATGGCATCGGTGATGTCAGTGCGTTCGCTGATCGTCAACGAGAGACTCCAGCTGATCAGCGTGCCTCCAAATGCAACACTATCATCAGTGACTTCGAGTTGCCATATTCCGTTGGCGGTGTACCCGTCGAAGGCCGAAAGGAATCCTTCCGGACGAAACCGCCCGGTGAACGGAGGAACATCGGTCGCAATCGCAGTCGTCGCTTCGTCATCGAAAATCGTCTGCGAAAGGTTGGCGCCGAATGCATCATTACCGGCGTCAGTCACAAGCTCCACACGCACACCATTCGGTGCGATCAGGAAGATATCAAGGTCATTAGCGGCAATATGCGAAATATTGAGCTGGACGTCGATATCCTGAATGTAGCCTGTGGTGCCGCTCACGCTGATCGGTGAGGTGATGGTCGTCTGATCGGGAATTGGAGTGCTGGTCGTATTCTGAAACTCCCGCGTCACGCCCAGCTGCAGGCTCCAGGAATTCAGTGTGCCGGTGTCCTGCGCCGCATCGTCCGTGATTTCCACAGTCCAGGTTCCTGCGGGATTGATCCCGTTGAGCACGGCCAGCGATCCTTCGGGACGAAATGTCCCGGTAAACGGGACTGTACCTGAAGTGATCGAAGTCGCCGCGTCGTCGTCCAGCGTCGTTGAGGTAAAGTTTGCGACGCCGTCTCCAACATCCGTGAACAATTCGACCCGAGTCCCATTGGGCGCAATCAGAAAGACATCGAGATCCTCGTTCCATGAGTGAGTGATATCCAGTGTCACATTCACGTCTCGCACCACCTCCAGAGCCGAGCCGCCGATGGTGATCGTGGATGTCACTGTCGCCTCGTCCAGGATAGACACCGGCGTTGCGTTCGAGGGATTTCGCAGAAGATAGTCGGTGTCATAGACGCCATCGTTGTCGTCATCGATGAAGACTCGCGTATCCGGAAATCCCGGGTCTCCATCCAGAATGTCATTGTCGTTCACGTCATCGAACACCGTCCCCCGAATGTCCCGAGTTCCCGTCGTCACCATGACGTCATCGACGTACCAGCCTTCGAAGTTGTTACTCGAATCATCGACCGTATCAAATTCAAAACGGACCTGAATGCTCTGACCGCGGAAGGCGCTGAGATCCAGAGAGGCAATCAGGAAGCCCTGAGAGTCAGGGTTCAGGCTGATGGACTGCGAAGTAAACGGACCGCTGTTTGCGGAGATCAGTACGGAAGGCACATCGAAACCAATGTCCAGCTCCTTATGCAGAAAGTAATTGAACGAGAGCACCGCCCCTGCCGGAATATTATTGATAGCGGGCGAAGTGATTCGTCCCGCCGTGTGTCCGACATCGTAGTTGCCGCTGATGGGATCTGCTTCTCCCGTGCCGAAGTAAATGCTGCCGCCAAAAGTATGTCCGCCCACGTTTCCTTTGGCTGTCGACAGATGCCAAAGGCCATCGACTGGAGCGCCAATGCTGTTCTCGATCGTGAACCCATCCAGACTCGGCGCACCACCCGCATCACTGAAGTCCGCATGGAAATGCGTCACAGGAGTCAGCATGGCTCGCACTTCGAGCTGCGTTTCCAGTGCCAGTCTTCGATGTCTCCCTCGTCGGCCCTGTTCCTTCCGGCGGCCTAGTGCGTCATTCAAAAGTCGTCGAAGGCTGTTTTTTGAGATCATAGTTCGGCTCAAATGCTTGGGACTGGAAATCGCCAGGGAGTAGTGCACAGAACTAGTACGCAGTGACCAATCCAGTTCTTCCGGAAAATGGAGAGATTTTCTGGAAGGACGGTTTTTCCAGTAAAACCACGGGTGAGCGGCATTTGTGATTGCCGATTTTGGATTGCCGATTGCCGATTGAACGCAGACCTGCAATTCAAAATCGAAAATCGAAAATCCCCACGACGCCCTGCCGCTCGCCAGTTTGCGATTTTGGATTTTAAATTGGAGATTTTCGATTGAACGCAGATCTGCAATCTGCAATCTGCAATCTGCAATCTGCAATCTGCAATCTGCAATCTGCAATCTGCAATCTGCAATCTGC
>CAIJTV010000425.1:0-5340 GCA_903823635.1 uncultured Planctomycetaceae bacterium | reverse complement strand
GTCAGGATTTGCGTTGTTGAGGTCACCGTGATCGTTTGAAATGGATTTCATCGATGAAGGCTCAGGCAATGGATTTTGCAGGCAGTCTGCTGATGCTGGCTGATGAGGGAGCGGCTGTCTCTCCGCAGAATGCTGATTTTCTTGCATCAACGTGGGAAAAGGTGAAGCAGAACCTGAGCACCGAAGCCGTTCTGAATATTCTTCGAACACATGGGCCGAGTGTCCTGCAGGCACTGGCGGTGTTTGTTTTCGGGCGAATGCTGGCGAGGGTCACCTCGGCGATGATCGTCAAGGCGTGTCGCAAAGCTCGCATTGATGAAACGCTTGGCCGCTTTCTGGGAAACCTGGTCTACAGCATGATGCTGACGGCCGTTGGGATTGCTGCACTGGGATGTCTGGGAGTTGATACAACATCGCTCAGCGCGGTTTTGGCCGCAGCAGGATTTGCCATTGGCATGGCGTTGCAGGGATCGCTCGGGAATATCGCCTCAGGTGTGATGCTGGTCTTTCTCAAGCCGTTCCGGGTGGGAGATGTGATCGACATAGGCGGATTGATAGGCAGTGTTGTAGAAGTCCAGATTTTCAACACGATCCTGCTCACCCCCGACAACGTCAGGATTATTCTTCCAAACTCGACCATCACAGGCGGCACGATACGCAACCTGTCTGCAGAGCCTTTACGGCGAGTAGATCTGGTTATCGGGTGCAGTTACAACGATGACCTGAAGGCTGTGCGACGATTCCTCGAAGGACTTGTTGCGTCTGACCCTCGTGTCCTGAGAAATCCGGAGCCAGTCATTGCAGTTTCCGAGCTGGCCGAGAGCAGCGTCAATTTTGTTGTTCGGCCTTGGGTTGCCAGCGCTGATTACCATCCAGTCAAGTTTGATTTAACCGAACGAATCAAGCTTGGTTTCGACGAACGTGGTTTCACAATACCGTTTCCATCGCGAGATGTTTTCGTGCATCATCTTGGTAACGAGCTGACCATTTCAGAAGTTGGAGTAGCAGCCGCTGCTGCAGCCGCTTAGCCGGACTCAAGACCTGCCGCCTTTCTGCGATTAATCGAAGTCGCTTAAAAGGGCGACACTGCGGCGGTTTGACGACGTCACGACTGTCATTTTTTTGTCGCCATCTTTGATCGTACGAAGCTGATTTTGTTGCAAGAAATTGACAGTGATGTTCTCTCGAAAACTCGTCTTGAGTCAAATTGCCAAAATGTGCGATGCTACGAAACCTTTCCGAATCTCATTCTGTTCTTATCCTTTCTGAATTCACGTTTCATCCTTCGACGCAACGCCGGATTCTCCGAAGGTTGCTCTCCTGCCTGCATCAAATTCCCGTCTCCGTCCGCTGCCGCATGGTTGCGGTCGTCTCAATCTGAGTCTCTGACATGCCGAATTCGCAAACGCTGATCCAGCGAATCCGACGCCTCTTCCGCGAGTGGCATTGTTCGAGCATTCTTGTTGCCGCCACGCTTTCGGCCACCTTCGCTGTCGGTACTGCGATGACGTTTGCACAGCAGGAAGCGGAATCAGAGGGAGTGACGGTCGCTGACATTCGCATTGAGGGAAATGAGACGATCCCGGAATCCGTGATTCTGCAGAAAATTCAATCCCAGCCGCAGCGACCGATTTCAGAACGGTTGATTCGCGAAGATAAACGCTCCTTGATGAGCACTCGCTGGTTTTTCAGTGTCACTGAGCGACTTGATGAAACTCCGGACGGGCTTATTCTGGTATTCACAGTTCATGAACGGCCAATTGTTCAGCGAGTGCAGTTCATCATCAATCGTGAACCGTCCGTCCTGAACAAAATGAATCTGTCTGCCGTCAAGGAGAAACACCTGAAGGCCTGGACTGGTCTCAAGGCTGGCAGTCCGTTTGACCACGTCGCTAATCAGGAAGCCGTTCGCCGTATTGAGCAGGAATATCACGACAAAGGTTACTACTTTGTCAAAGTCGAACTCGTGAAGGGCAGCAAGCCAGGAGAGCGTGAAGTCGTCTTCAGGATCAACGAAGGTCCCAAAGTTCAGGTCAAAGAACGAACTTTTGAGGGCAACAAATTCTGGAACGATGGCGATCTTCGCAAGAATCTGATTTCTAAAGAAGCGTTTCTGGTTTTTGGTGGGCTATACAATCCCGATACGCTTCCTTCAGATATTGAAGCCGTCAAACAGTATTATCGAGGCGTTGGTTACTTCGATGTGGAAGTGACCGGGGTACCGATGTTTTCTGAAGATAAGTCAGACGTCAATCTGCACTTCACAGTGAAAGAGGGACGACGATATACGGTGCGGGAGATCCGCTTTCAGGGCAACAGCATCATCGCCACCAATAAGCTGAAGGGTGAATCAAAGCTGAAGGCTGGCGAAAAATTTAATTCGTATCCGTTGTCCAAAGACGTCACCAGGATGCTCGGCTACTACGGCGAAATGGGACACTATTTTGCATCCGTGAATCCAGTGCCGCAGTTTACGGAGCAGGAAGGTGTGGTTGATCTTGTCTTCGAGATTGACGAAGACCGTCCACGGTATGTTCGCGATGTGAATGTGACCTATGATGGTGACTACCCACATACGAAGCAGACTGTTGTACTCGATCGAATTCAGGTTCAGCCTGGCGATATCGCGAATCCCAAGTTGATTCGTCGCGGTCGCTCACGTCTGAACGGCAGCGGATTGTTCGAACCCGGGATCGCGTTCGAAGTGACACCAGTCGAGCCGGAACAGTCAAGTTTTGCCCAGACTGCTGTTAGCCGTACCTGGCGAGGTCAGAGTCCTGCAAATGCTCCGGATGACTGGACTCAGCAGTTTGCCATTGAAACTCAACGCTCAGCTGTAGAGAGCACTGAAATTGGCTCCGAATGGAGCGAGGTTATTTTCGTTGATCCACTGCGCGATGAAATCGCCGCGGTCGAGAAAGAGTCATTTTCGGATGAAACTGTCAAACGCAAGCCTGCATCGACGGCTGGAATGACTAGTCACCGATCAGATGGGCAGCAGAATCCCGAGGCCCAGGGCACCGTTCATTCGCTTGATCGAGCTGTGTCAGATGGAAACATCGAATACGTTTCCTCACGACCCGGTCTCACGAGTCACCCTGCCTCATCCGAAACATCGACAGAGCAGCGGCTGAGTTCAGACTCTTCTCGTTCGCTGTTCACAAACGAAACGCCATCATCCTCGGTTGTGCAGCCGATGACTTCGCCAGTTGTGCCAGCCGTTGGGCACTCCTTTGGTCGGAAGAACAACACACCTGTTGAGGCAGAGCCTGCTGCACACAAGACTGCTCGACCAGTCTTTGAATCTGATCTGATGGGTTTCCGTTCAGCGGAGCCGGTCAGTTTGTTCTCAATGGAAGTTCCGACGTTTGTCGCGTCGCAGTGTATTCAGGAAACAGACGAACCGATCATTCGCGCGCAGAGCCCGGAGAGTTCTCAGCAAGCTCCTGTAGATCCCGCAACTCCCGGCTATCGAGATCCAATTCTTGAAGGCAGCCCGTATCGAAATCAGTTTCAGACAATTCCCCCCGGCTGGGTTGATATCAACGTGAACGCAGCCGAGGGTCGAACTGGTCGACTGATGTTCGGAGCTGGAGTTAACAGCGACGCCGGAGTTGTTGGTTCGTTCGTTTGGGACGAATCTAACTTCGACCTGTTTCGCCCGCCAACCAGTTTTGCGGACATTATCGAAGGCCGAGCTTGGCGCGGTGGTGGCCAGCGATTTCGCGCAGAAGCGGCTCCGGGTAATCAGGTCAGCCGTTATGCAATTAGTTGGACCGATCCTTACTTCATGTATACTGATTACAGTTTCGGTGTTAGCGGATTCTACTTCAATCGCTACTACCCGGACTGGCGTGAAGATCGTGTGGGTGGTCGCGTCTCGTTGGGACGTCAGTGGACTCCTGAATGGTCCAGCGGCCTGGCCCTGCGACTGGAAGAAGTCGAGATGAGAAATCCGACAGTTCCTACGCCGGCAGTCATTGCCAAAGATCTGGGCTCAAACTTTCTCTCCACCGTTCGCGGAAACCTTACGCACGATACTCGCGATCAATCCGTTATGCCAAGTGAAGGTCACTATGCTGACATCGCTTACGAGCAGGCATTCAACGAGTTTACCTATCCGAGAGCAGAAGCCGAATTTCGTCAGTACTTCACCCTGTATAACCGCCCCGATGGTAGTGGTCGCCAGGTGTTGACTGTTGCAGGGAATATTGGCTGGAGTGGTGATGATACTCCGGTGTTCGAACGATATTTTGCGGGCGGTTTTCAGTCCTTTCGAGGTTTCTCGTATCGCGGTGTAACGCCTCGAGTGGGCAATGTCGGGGTCGGTGGCACGTTTCAGGCGCTGGGTACGGTCGAATATCGCGTTCCGGTTACGGCCGACGACATGATCAATGTCGTAGCGTTTACGGACTTTGGAACCGTCGAACAGGAAGTGACTCTGGACAATTTCCGAGCGACTGCGGGTTTTGGTGTGCGAGTCGTAATCCCCGCGATGGGGCCTGTGCCGCTCGCGTTCGACTTTGCGTTCCCGATCAAGAGTCAGGCCTACGACGACGAGCGAGTCTTCAGCTTTTACGTGGGCATCAACCGGTAAACCTGCCATCAGAAGCGTGATTGATGCACCGTACGCCACGTGGCTCCGTGGGCGAGAACTTCTTTGCTGTTGATCCTACATCGCTGGCGAAGGATTCTGTACACTCCGCCGCATGATTGTTGAAGGCATCGTCACCAGCATTGATTCCACGGGTTCTCTGAATGTCGCGCCGATGGGGCCGATCATCGCAGGAGACTTCGACAGTCTCCTCCTGCGCCCGTTTCAGCCATCGACTACGTTCAATAATCTTTCGACGACACGTTGCGGTGTTTTCCATGTTGTGGATCAGATCGATGTGATTGCCAGGGCTGCAATCGGTCGCCTTGAAACCAATCCCGATGTTGTGAGAGCATCGGTCATCGATGGTTATGTCCTGAAAGATTGCTGTCGCTGGTTTGAATTCACGGTCGACGAAGTCGATGCCTCTGATGCTCGCAGTCGAATGCCATCAACGATTGTCCATCGAGGCGAACGCAGACCGTTTTTTGGATTCAATCGAGCTCGTCACGCGGTATTGGAAGCCGCCATCCTTGCAACTCGCCTGCATATTCTGTCTCGTGAAGATGTTCTGTCGGCATTGATCCCGATGCGATCGGCTGTTGAAAAAACAGGAGGGCTGCAGGAACTGTCAGCATTCGCGATGCTGGACGAATTCATCAGTGGCCACGAACAAGGCTCTGCATGATGAACGTAGAAGTAATAACCGGATCTCGACTGCACTTCGGATTGATCTGCGGAACTCC
>CAIJTV010000424.1:0-2725 GCA_903823635.1 uncultured Planctomycetaceae bacterium | reverse complement strand
GGTGTCGTCAATCCGTTACTCGAATCTCTCCGTTACATTCTGATACCGGCCGAGTGATCCAAATGCGCGTGGATCAAAGGGGCCTCGCTCAAAAATGGACACACGTGCGTCAAGAATTTGTCCGGCTTTGGTGCGTGCGGCAGTGCCCCAGCCGGATTGAGTATCCTGAGTGGCAGACTCCGGGTGGACTCGATACTTCACCAGAACCTCGCGCGAGATTGCGAAGCGGGTGCCATGAAAGAGCAGCCTCTGCTGAAACTCGGAATCAATGCTGGCGCGATTCATCAGCCGATCGCCGAAGTCCGCGAATCCTCCCAGCATTTTGAACATGTCCACTCGAAAGACAGCTGTTGGATTCTCGAGGAAGTATCCATGTCGACCTCGAAGCGGAAAGAACGAGCCCCGGATTTTTACTCGCGGCTCCAGAACGCGGGGTTCAGTACTTGTGAAAATCGGGCGAATGACGTGTTCGTCTCCGAACAGTTCGACCGTCGCTCCGAACACATCCGCATCGGAATAATGCAGCATTTGTCCGGCCCACCACAGGCGGTGTGGCAAGCTGATGTCGTCGGCATCCTGAACGGCACACAAGGGAGTCTCAAAGTAGCGAACCACGTTGTTGAACGACTGGAACTGTCCGATATTTTCTCGATTCCGATAGGTTCTGATGTCGCAATGCTTCGACCAATGCCGCAGAAAATCAGTCGTGTCTTCGGGGCTGGCATCATCGATCAGGTGGATCACGAGATTGCAACGTTCCTGATTCAGCAAGCCTTCAAGGGCCTGATCGACGTAATCGAGATGCCCGTGGATTGGCAGAACCACATCCACCTCAACAGGAACTGCGGGGAAACCTTTTCCACTTTCTGAGTCGGGAAGTATGTCGCCGCTCTGGATTGGTGAAACGGTGATTGATGGGAATGATGCAGTCTTCGGGAGCAGTTCGATCAGAGCCTCCGGGCTGATGGTGATTCTTCGCTCCTGCCGATGAGCGCGTTCAACAAAACTGACCAATTCGTTTTCAACCCCCGCGATGCCTCCCATATCCACGAACGAGCAACGTCGAAAAACCAGCGTCGCCGGATTAAGCTGTCGGCTGTTTTCATCCGTCAGGGTTTCATCCGTCAGGGTTTCATCAGTCTTCAGAGTTTCCTTCGTTTGTATGGGGATTAGGGCGGACGTTTTTGTGAAAACTTGAGCCGCAAAGATTTCCGCGCCCTCGGACTCAAGCTGGTTTATGGATCTTGCAAGGCGATCAGACGTGCTGACACCGTCGGCGGGCTGAATGGCAATCAACGATGTGGACATTGATTCGATCAGTTCATGCACCGCCGCCAGCGTTGAAGTTCCGGATGGTTGGCGATGACGTCGCACGTTCCAGCGTCCGGAGAACTCGTTAAAAGTCCTTGAAGCGTCGCCGGTATCAACGAGATGCAGAAAAGGCACAACGCCTTCCTGTTCGAGAATACTCACGATGGCAGCATGGAGGCGTTCATTGGATTCATGAGCACAAAGGATGACGTCGCAGGACGGAGTGGCACTGGGCTGGATTTGACGCGGCGATGTCGTCAGCGCTTCCATCGCGGTATTGAAGACCCCATTCAGACGGCGTTCTTTTTCTGGAGTGAGCGTGCCCTGCTGAGTGGCATTTTCGAGAGCTGTCTCGGAGATCTGCAGGAGCATCGAAGGAAACACTGGATGGCCGTGAAGAGATTGCCCGCCGGAATGTTGCAGGCAGGCGGTGCAGGCATCTGCGGGGACTCGGAAGTTTTCACATTCCTGCCCGACCATCTGTTCCAGAAGCCGACAACGAGCAGTCTCCGAAGAGCCGCTACTGGCCGGTTGAATAGAAAACCGAAAGGCACACTGCACAGGAAAATCCTTCCGGGGCTTCAGGCAGATCTTGTTGAGGCAGGAAGTGAGGCGGAGTCATCAAGTCCAAGCCGACAGACAGCCAGAAAAGATGGGTCAAGGCCATAGACGGCCAGAGATCCATCGGCTTTCTGGAGAGCACCGATCCGCGACCATGGTTTTCGATTCCTTTGCCAAACAATCAGTGTCAGGAC
This sequence comes from uncultured Planctomycetaceae bacterium, assembly GCA_903823635.1. Classification (GTDB taxonomy): domain Bacteria; phylum Planctomycetota; class Planctomycetia; order Planctomycetales; family Planctomycetaceae; genus SXXK01. The sequence continues at coordinate 659 of CAIJTV010000424.1, read as the reverse complement.
GAAGGCAACCAGAAAACTTACCAGCGCGATTGCCCTGAGCGAGAAACTGGGCGGAAGTGTCAACATGGTTAGTGCAATAATGACCCCAAGGGCGAAGTCGAAAACCAGCACGCGAACGATAGACCGACGTCTGCGAATGAAGACTGCATCCGAGTTCTCCCGGAAACCGATCAGAGTTATCTTCTTTGAAACAAACAGTATTCCCACAAAAATCAACACTGGTGCTGTGACGCCCATCAAGACTCCCGCAATCGGCGGCACGAGCCATGTTGGTGCCGTGAGTTGCAGTCTTTGTATGGCCATACTGCCGGCCAACACGATCATTTGCATACAAAACATGATCAACGGCATCACATAGTTCCACCACTTCGGCATCACCTTCAGAGGGATCTCGCACTTCTGAAGTTCCTTTCGATCGCCCGTCAGAAAGCACACTTCAGGCAGAACAAACGGCGGCGGCAGAATCATGACGTTCTTTTCAATGCGATATTCCTGTGGGCTATCTCCGGGTCTGGGTGATGCTGCTGACAATTCCGTTGCTGGCGGAGCATAGGGGTTAGAATCTGGATCGTGCATCAAGTTGACTTCAAACGATGATCTGCAAAAGTAAATCGAGCTGAAGACAGAATGAATTCCTCAGGGATTCATTGTCAGCGATT
>CAIJTV010000423.1:0-5446 GCA_903823635.1 uncultured Planctomycetaceae bacterium | reverse complement strand
TTGAATTCAGCGGTATCGAAACGAATTGTCCGACAGACGATCCGGACAGTGCCTATGCCTGCTACATGTCTCTCCTTGCGAATGGTGAGGCCATGCGTGCTGACGCCTTTCTCTCAGGATGTCTGACAAATCCGGCCTTCGGAATACGGCTCGCGGCGATTGCCGAAAAGAATCTGGAATATCCTCTGGCCAAGCGAATCGTGCTGGAGTTATCCGAACGCTACCCGGGTAACCAGACTGTACTCGAACAGTTTTCATCGCTCATGAGTCGCCTTGGTGACCCGTCTGCCCAAAGTGCTTTTCAGGCCTTGCTGGAGCGTGCCCCGCTGAGTGTCCCGGCCCGACATGGCATGGCGTTGATGCACTGGCGAAATGAAGACTTTGAGCAGTCCATGAAGTTCTACGATGCCGTCCTGAGCGATGTTCCTGAACACCGAGATGCCGCGTTAGATCGCGCACGACTACTCAGACAGTGGCAGGGGCGTGAGGCCGCGATCGCCGGCTACACCGAAGCAGAAGACGCGCTGAACAATCCGATTCTCTCGGATGTCCATCGCAGTCTGCTGGACGATCCCGGACTGGTTCGCAGCAACATCGGCTTCAATTCCCTGTCGACCGAGCAACTGTTTGCACTTCGGCTTGAGCGGCAGGCGACATTCCTTTCTGACTGGCGTCCGGATAATACGACGGCTGCTCTGAGGCGGTTGCAGGAGTTGAATCCGGACGATAGCCATGCGGCCTTCCTGCTGGCTCAGCAAAACATCAGCATGGGACGATACGCCGAAGCCGCGGATGCGCTCGAAAAGCTACTGGCTCGCGATCCCCTGCATGCTCAGGCGGCGATCGCTCTGGAACGAACTCGTCAGCAATTGCGACCTCGACTGGGATCACACTTTTCGACGTTCTCGCAAAGCGGTCGAAACGGGCTTTCGGAAATCTCAAGGACTCGTTTTGGAGCCAAATACTTTAAGCCGGTGGGCACAGGAAATGATGTTTTCTCGATCGGCTATTCACACATCATGCTTAGCCCCACAGGAAGCGATAATGTTCTCGGGAATTCACTGGACCTGGGATACCTCTGGAACGCAACGCCCAATTTCAGAGTCAACGCACAAATGAACGTCGAACAGTATGACGAGGGCTTTTCCACCAAGCCGGTCTTTCGCATCGATGCAAAGCATCGCGTCCTCGATGGATTGGAACTGGGATTCGTCGGTCACATGGAGAATGTTGCCGAGAACTCTGAGTCTATTGCTCAGGAGGTGTTTCGCTATGGGATTGGCCCAACACTGGACTGGCATTTGTCACAGCGATGGGAGTTAACGGCCGACTACGATATTCAGAACTATTCCGATTCAAACCTTGTGCAGACCTTCAATGTTCGCAACATCTACAAGTTCACCACCGCGCCGCGGGAACTGAGAGGAATTCTGCTCTATCACTTTGAGGATTTCTCGGATCAAACCGTTCGTAATCCGGTTCCCGATTTTCTTCCGGGAACGATTCATCCTTACTTTGCACCGGACCTGTTCAGCTATGTCAATGCGGGACTGGAATGGCAGCACTGGTTGAATCCCATGACGCTGGGAGCCTATGAATTCTCATACACCGTCCGTTACGCTTTGCAGTGGGATACTCTGCAGGTGTTTTACAACACCTTCGGCGCCGCATTGAACTGGGACTTTACGGACACAATGCGTCTGTCCGTTTCGACCGATCATATCCTTTCAGGGGAGTATGACAGTTCCGGTGTTATGGCAACGCTGATGATCAGTTTGCCCGGCGGCCGCGACTTCACTCCGATCCGAAAAACTAAGAAACGCAGCTTCGCCGGCATGAGATCTACAACATATTAATCGATAAATTCTTCGGACGGGCTCGCGACAAACTCCGGATGGGCTTCTGACAAATAGGCATCTTCCTGAATTCGTTTCAGTTCTCGCAACCACTCCACCTGTAACCAACTGACCACGGCGTTCCACTGTCGAGCGGCTTTGGCATCGCTGGCAAATTCGACAGGCGATTTGTGTAGACTCAGGGCCATTGCACCGTCTGCTTTTCGACGGACGGTTCCGCTGATCATGAAATGAACCGTACGGCAGAAGATTTCAAGCACCAGCACGCCTTCTCCATGCAGAACGGCTCGACCTGTCGCGGGAATGTCCAGCAGAGCTCCGGAAGGACTGGCATCCTTAATCACGACAGGGATGCGACGATTTTCTGTCCAAAGATACGCTTCAAGATCCGGGATATCTCGCACGGGTACGCGATACTCAGCCCGGCGATTATCGTAAGGCAATTTGATCACGCCATCTTCCTCGATTCGAACAGGCATCATGGTCAGACTTCCAGTGGGAGTTTACAAAATGTAAAGCTGTCTTTACGCTCAAGGGCAACCTCCATGCCGGGGTCTTCTGACTTGAGTTTATTGGTTGGAAAGCCTGGAGATGTTCAGGAAGGTGCATCGGTTAGACGGGTTGTAACGAGATTAGGATGACCTCGAATTCAGTACATGGCTGCCCCACTGAGACCAATTGATACGACTGCACGCGAAGGATGCAGCGAGAACCTGAGAGGTACTCCAAAACGACAGTGGGGAATTCGATGACGGGTACGTAACTGATTTAGTGACCATGAATTTTGTTCAGTGGCCTCCGATGGGAGTCAGCACGAAGCCTTCGCGAGAGACCGAGAATTTCACCGTCGGTGTGACGGTGTGAAAGAGGACGCAGTTCCCCTTCGCTGGCTCTACTGCTGGCTCTGCTGAAGTTTGTCCACGGCCGCCCTGAAGCCAGGAGCGAGGTCGCGAAGGTTTTCCCTCCTCCGGGACGGTTCTCCTGTGAGTGGTGTGGTTGAGAGTAGCCGGATTCGTGAGAATTCGGATGCCGTCCCCGGAATCACTCTGAATTCTCACGAATCCGGCTACAAGAAAACATCTCGCTCTGTCACGAGCGAAGTCTAGTCGGTGCTGGTGCTGGTTCGACTAATGTGAGGCAGCTCACGGAGAGTCGTTAAACGCTCTGTTTGATCGTGTCGGGCGCTTCAATCGGCCTGCACCCGATAAAGTCGTCCACTTTTGTCCAGGATGATGGCCGCTGGACCATTTTCGGAAAGGACCAGTTTGTGGAGGTCCTCTGTGGGCAGCCGAAACAGCGTGGTTAACTCCAGAAGTTCGCTGCTGAAGCAACGCAGAAAACCATCAGAGCTGACGGTGACCAGCGTTCTTCCGTCCGGTGTCCAGGCCAGATCGGAGATGGCTCCGCCCTGCAGTTTCGACTCCTGAAGCACGGCGGCATCTGCGATTCGGTAGATTCGCAAAGTGCGTTCGCAATACGCGATGGCGACTTTACTGCCGTCCGCAGAAATCGCGACGGCATTCGCGCCAGGCTCGCTGTTTGGCAGGGTCGCGATGACGGTGCCGTGCCGCAGATCATGGAAGTAAATTCCATCATGAGTGGTTCGCACCAGAAACCGGCCGTCGCGTGAGATCTCCCAGAAGTACCAAACAGATTCAAGGCCGCTCACGCGACTGATTTCACTATTGTGTTTGAGATCGACAACCACGATGTCGCCTTTGCTCCAGGGGCGATCGCTCGGCTGCTCTCTTGGCATCGTACTCAGGACCAGCCAGCGGCTTTCAAAGCACCCCAGAAAATAATGCAGTACTTCCTCGGGAGCCGGTTTCCAGACGACTTCCGGAATGGCCGCTGATCCCTGCCACCGTAGCAAAACGGCGTCCAAATCCGATCTGTCACCACTCAGAAAGAAAATTTGTTCGCCGTCGTCGGAGAAACCAACCCTCTCTGTATGCAGCTGGTGACTGGCAAACTTGACCCCCACCGGCCTGCTTTCATCGCTGATGGTGAGATCGACAAGACTGGAACTTAAGTCTTTCTTCAGGATGACCATTTTTCCGTTGTCGGCTGCGGCAAAGCCTTCGACGTCTGTTGCGATCACAGTAATGTTGGAATCTTCCAGACCGGTCAGGTTCTGAATGTGGCCATTCTCATCCGCCACGATAAGGCTGGATCCATCGCCGGAAAAGCAGAGCGAGGCGATCTGGGTATCACCGACCTTCCAGGTTCTTCCGGTCAGATTCTGCGACTGCTCCTCCCAATCTGCATGCAGAGTGCCGTCAGGAAAGGAAAGAACAACCGTGTTTCCCCGAACCGACACGTTGGACGGATAAACGAGACTCAGGGTTCTGTTATTTTCATAGAACGGTTTTATGTGCAGAGAGTAATGGTTACTGACGTCGGCTGCTGAGAGCGGTTCGCTGAATTCCAGTTGCACCTGATTTGTCCCCGCCGGAAGTATGCCGTTCTGCATGGCCGGTGTGGAGCGGACCAGAAACGGCTCGCCTTGAACCGAACTGTTGTTCAGAGTGGCCCGGTTACCTTCCGCATCAGTCAACAGCTCGGAAAGCTGGAGTTCCGTCTTCACCAGTATCGAATCCAGCAGAATGACCGTGACCAATCCCTCAGCTTTACCGATCGCCAGCTTCTTGCCATCCGGGGAGAATGCGAGCGAGATCACCCGGTCATTGAAGTGCAATTCCTGAAAGAAAGGTTCCTCATCCAGCATGGATTGAAGCGTGACGGAGCCGTCTTCGCGACCCGCAGCAATCAATGACCCGGAGGGAGAAAACACCACACTGGAACAGTGTCCTGCGTTAACGTTTTGGTGAGTGCCTCCGGTCTGCTGCAGTCGATCGCTCGGATTGGTTTCCAGAAACTTTGGGCGGATCACGGTCAAGATACCTTGCTCGACCCCGAAGGCCACATCGCCCTTGGTACTGATCGCCAGGCATTCCAGGTCTTTCCCGTCGGAGCTAAGAGTTTCCAGCAGAGAAAAATCCCGAGCCGACCAAAGTTTGACATCGACTTCGTTGCCACAGGTGGCCAGCCATTGACCATCGGCGGACCATGCGACCTGAAACGCCTGTCTCTTGTGAGCCTGAAACATGCCTGTCTGTTCGCCGTTGCTTAAATTCCAGATTCGGATCGTTCCGTCATCTCCGGCGGACGCCAGCAATTGACCGTCGGGAGAAACAGCGAGCCCATTGACTTCGCCCTGACCAGCGGCAATGGCCAGTCTGATCGCTCCTGTTTCCAGATGATGAATCCTGATGATGCCGGCCACGCCGCAGGAGGCGACTTCCGGGCTGAGCTTCAAAGGACAAAGAAAGTAGATAGCGTCCTTCTGTCGAGAAACCGTCTTTGACCTGAAACTGTTCATTCGGTTCAGCAGATGCCAGTCAAAGCTGCGGCGGTCGGTCTCGCCGGGTTGAGGAAGATACCGCTCCAGTTTTCTTGTGACCTCGAACGAATCCTGTTTCTGGATCGCCATGGAAGCCAACAGCAGATCCGATGCATAGGACCGTTCGGCCATTCGTTGTTCGGAACGAATGGCTCGATTCGCCTGCAAGAGAGCCGCAATCAGTCCA
>CAIJTV010000422.1:0-3621 GCA_903823635.1 uncultured Planctomycetaceae bacterium | reverse complement strand
CTGCCCGCTGGGCTCAGGCTTGGTATGCAGCGCGCGACGGTGCTGGATCCAGTCAGCCTGACGACTTTCGGCCATCCGGTCCAGCAGCAGCTCAAACGGAACGATTCGTTCAACATCCGCCGGAGATACTCGCCAACCCATATCGGAAATCTCTCGCATCGTTTCTCCTCAGTGACTGTCCGACGAACTCAAACCGCCAGCCAGGATCATTGTCCCACTGGAACCCTGGGGTTCGCTCGGATTTTGATCCGGCGTCAACATCTGTCAACGGCCAGGAAATCTTGACTGCACAACGGTTCTGGTCAAGAGGTCAATCCTCTATTCGCGAAACACCCGGCACAATCGCAGAGCCCCGCACAATCAGATATTTCGCCCCAAACGGAAAACTCTTACTGCATGTTCGCCTGCACTCCTGTCGTCAAAAAGAAGTTGTCCCAGGCAGGATTCGGAGTGATGTAGACTTTTCGCAACATCAGGTGTGATCTTGTGTCGTTAAGGCTGAGGAAATGAGTATGTCCGTTGTTGCAGAAAAGCCGGAAATGACTGAGCCTCCGCAGCCACTTCCCTCGCCAGAACTTCCTGATGCCCGAGTTCTGGAAGACAAAACTCCGGAATGGATGCGATGTACCCCGGCCTCCGTAGTCTTTACGGCTCTGATCGGCCTCGTCTTCATTATGATGGCCAGTCGACCTCTGTGGCATACCGATCTCTGGGATCACCTGAACTACGGCGATCAGATTCTGAGAACCGGAGTCGTCTCGTCCACGGAACCTCTCATGCGGCTTTGCCGTGGCGTTTCCATGGTCAATATTCCCTGGCTGGCTCAGGTGGGATTGGCCACCCTGAATGCACGTTTCGGATTGACCTCTCTTCAGTTTGTCTATGCTCTCATGATTGCGTTGAGCCTGGCATTGGTCTCATGGCGAACAGTCAAAATGAGCAAGTCAACGCTGGCCGGAATTCTGGCAGCTGGGATCTTCTTTAAGGTCAACCTCGATCAACTGCTGGTGATCCGACCACAGCTCGCTGGAGTTGTCTTCTACTGTGTAATCGTTGCCTGGATGCTGGGACGCGATAAACACACCCGAGCCTCATGGGTTGGTCTGCCGATCCTGTTTGCTCTGTGGGCCAATATTCATGGCTCGTTTTCCATGGGTCTTCTGCTGATGGGATTTGCGGGGATTGGTCGCTTTGGCGATGTGCTTGCGATCTCGAAATCATTGCGAATCGCTCTGATGGAACGAGAACTTCACCGCACGATTCTCCTGACTCAACTCTGTGCATCCGCCGTTCTGCTGAACCCAGCAGGGATCGGCGTCTATCCTGAAGTCATGAATGTCGCCGGCAATCCGAATATCGAATCCATGTTCGAATGGGACGCGCTGACTCTGCGTACGTCTCAGGGACAATCCGCAGCGGCAGCCGCGTTGCTGGCATTCTTCGCGATCAAGCTGAGTCCTCGACGAATGCACTGCGGGGAGATGCTGGCTTTTGTCGTTACAGGGCTGCTGGCTGCCTGGTCGGCTCGAATGCTGAACTGGTGGGCTCCTCTGGCCGGAATCATCACCGGAACTCATTTGATTGCGGGAATGAGACAAACAACAAAGTGGCTGCGGAATCCTCAGCCAGGCAAGGGAACCGGCCTGATGACCCTGGTCAATGGCGGTGTTCTCTGGATACTGTTTGCTCTGACTCCGTTCGGGATTCAATTGGTCCACGGTCGCGTTCCTGATGCCAATCGACAGGTCTCCGCTGAAACGCCGCTGGCCACTGTCGCATTCCTGGACTCCATGGAAAAAATTCCACGAGGCATTGCGTTTGTACCGGCAGAGTGGGCCGGATACGTCATGAACCGAGGTCCAAAGTCACTGGAGCCAATGGTGAATCTGCATGTGCATGTGACTCCGGAACAAGTCTGGAACGACTATCTCCGCATCGCCAACGGCCCTTCCGACTGGGACGGACTGATGAACGAATACGGTATCAATCTTGCCGTGATCGACAAGGATCGTCAGCCAGCTCTGATGAAACGGTTCAAGGAAAGCACGGAATGGAAGGCTCAATACGAAGACCGACAGGGCGCCGTTTTCGTGAGAAACAACCCGATCTGACCATTCACACGATCTGTCTACCCAAAGTCGCTGCTGTCTTCATCGCGACTGCCGATCACCCTGGTCATGGAACTCGAAAGACTGTGCAGGATCTGAAATGAATATCGTTCGAAACTCACGCCGAAAAGTCTCACTGCGTACGTGGCTGACCGTCCAATTGGCCTTTGGCAGTGCGTTCGCCGCGTCGTGGTTCTGCATTCCCGGAGTTCGTCAGCAGGAAGTCATCGCCAAGGTCACTCATCGAGCATTCGCTTTGGATTTAAACCTTCGCGACTCCAAGCTGGCCACTGTAACTCCGTTTTACGACGATGCAGAAGTCGTGTCGGATGAGGAACTGGCAGGGGTCCTGAAAAAGATCGTGCCTCGTTTCAGTCGCAGTCATCTGCGTCCCAATCTGGTTGAGCACGCGTTACGAACATGGGGATCATCGATCGAGTTCAAAAATCCCGACGCGATCTCCGGGCCTCAGATGAGTGACTTCCTGACGGACACCGCAAAGTACATGGACTCGTGGGGCAAGAATAATCCCCCGCTGATGGAACTCACCCCGGATGGCGTTCATGTTCGCTGGGGCAAAGAACCTTCCGGCTCCGTTCATCATGACCATACACTGGCGGCCCTGACCGAAGCAGGCTTACTTCTTGACGCGCCAGTTTTCACAACCGCAAGAGCTCTCCACGTGCGTGACGTGCTGTCAGAGGCCCTGCGCGATTTCCGTCTGGATGAACGCGAAACCGAATGGTCGGCCCTGGCGTTTACGCTCTGGCTGGCCCCTCAGAAATCCAACGTCTGGCACAACGGTGAGGGGCGACGAATCACGTTTGATATGGTCGCCGAGCGATTGATGCGGAACCATAAACGCGATGGCGTTTGTCTGGGGACACATCGAGTGTACTCGCTGATGCTTCTGCTTCGCCTGAACGAACAATACGGCGGAGATCTGATCACGGCTGAAACACAAAGTCAGATTATGGACTATCTGAAGACCTGTCGAGACATGATCATTGCCTCACAGAGTCCGGATGGTTCGTGGCCAGCAAACTGGACAGACGGTGCTGAGGCGGAAGCCAAGGGCGACCCGAAGGAGAAGGGCTACAAGCGAGTCATCGCGACGGGCCATCATCTGGAATGGCTGTCCATCGCGCCGCAGGAACTTCGCCCGCCCCGCGAACAAGTCCTGAAGGCTGCAGACTGGCTGATCAACAACGTCAACGAAACGCCACAATCTGTGATTGATCAGAATTACACGTTTTATTCACATGTCGGCAAAGCTCTGGCCATGTGGAGAAAAACGTCACCCGCAGAGTTCTGGACAAAGTGGAGAGAAACGCATCCGGAATACGAAGTGTTTGAGGCCACAGATCCCAAGGTCAATCAACCTGCCCCGGAGACACATTGACTTCATGCATGCAGCCCAGCAGAGATCTGCGTTCCCGCGATTTTGCAGAGTCGTATTCGGCTGCATCGGGTCCAGAACGAATTCTGACGTTCTGCTATGGCTTGCTCGCAT
>CAIJTV010000421.1:0-1787 GCA_903823635.1 uncultured Planctomycetaceae bacterium | reverse complement strand
CTCCGGCATCAGGATCAACAGCGCTGAGTTGCCCGACGAATGTTCCGGCACCGCGATTCTCCTGAACCGTACCACCTGCGAGATTGATCAGAGACGGGGTTTCATTCACGTCATTCAGAGAAATGACCACTGACGTTGTTGCTGTCAAACCGCCGACGTCTGTGACCTGAATCTGCAAAGTGATCGACTGGCGAGCTTCAAAATCCAGCAACGATGAATCAGCAACTCGAATAACTCCGGTTGCTGCATCAATCGCAAACGGTGAAGCGGTGATACTTCCCATGATGGCATACGAGAGCACATCGCCGGCATCGACATCTGAGGCTGAAACTGAGCCCACGATTGTTCCGGCTGCTGTATTTTCATCAATCGACAGAGGAGTTGGTACAATCGAAACAGGAGCTTCGTTCCCGTCCATGATGCGAATAAGAACAGTCTGTGGCAGCGACGTGGCGGTGCCGTCACCCACTGACAATGTCAGGGTATACGTCGCCGTCGTTTCGAAATTCAACATAGCGCTGTTGGTGATTCGCAAAGCACCTGTCGTTGGATTGATCGCAAAGATGCCATCCGTGTTACCGGAAAAAATCGTCCAGTCCTGAAGTGTTCCAACTCCGTCCGGATCGACCGCTGCGACTGTGCCGAAGACTGTCCCAACGCCAGCCAGTTCAGAGACGTTGAACTGCTGACCGGGAGTGATCACTGGCGGAGCATCGTTCGTATCCAGCAGCGAAATCAGGAATGTCTGAGTGCTCGCAGATCTATCCGCTGAAGTGGCTCGAACGATAATTGTGTGATTTGCGGAGGTTTCGAAGTCGAGCAATGCTCCGTTGGCGACAGTCACGATTCCTGTACTGGCATCGATCTGGAATCGACCGCCGGCATTGTCATCCAACGACCAAGTGATGGTATTGCTGGAAACGTCACTGTCGAAGGCGTTGGCCGTAATGCCCACGATCGTGCCGTTGGCTGAATTTTCATTGACGCCATCGACGCTGACGTTCGAGTCAGTAATCGCTGAGACGTCGAATTCATCGACATCACCAAGGTTTACGATAAATGTTTGAGTCGAGAACGAGCTGTCTGTCGACGTTGCTCGAATGATAATCGAATGCGAAGCCGCCAGTTCACAATCCAGCAGCGTGCCATCGGCAACACTGACAACACCACTTACGGAATCAACCTGGAATCGTCCGCCAGCATTGTTGTCTAACGAGTAAGTGATCGTGTCTGTTCCGTCAGGATCGGTGGCGTGAGCTGTGATTCCTGTCAGAGTTCCCGAGACGGCATTCTCCAGAACCTGATTCACGGCCGCATTCGTATCCGTAACCGCTGACGCGCCGGACTCATTGACGTCAGTCACGTTGATCGTAATCAACAATGTTCTTGAAGATCCATCCGCACTGGAGGCTCGAGCAGTCACGGAGTAGCTGGTCGCGGCTTCATAATCGATAGCGGTGGCCCCGACCGTGATCACACCAGTAACAGAATCGATCTGGAATCGTCCTCCGGCGTTGTCATCCAGTGTATAGGCGATGGCATTTGTTGTCGCATCCGCATCGCTGGCGGAAACGGTGATGCCTGTCAACGTTCCCTGCAGAGACAGTTCCGCCACGGTATTGGCTGCTGCATCAAGATCTGCCGGGGTGCTGATCGCGAACTCGTTGACATCGATCAGACTGATATCGACCGAAAGCACAGCGATCGAACCGTCAGTGCTGGTTGCTCGGACAATAATCGTGTGCGCGGCTGCGGCTTCTCGATCCAGCAGCAGCCCGTTCGCCACG
>CAIJTV010000420.1:0-9162 GCA_903823635.1 uncultured Planctomycetaceae bacterium | reverse complement strand
TTTTTTTGATTGAAAAATCGTAATTTCGTGTTTAAGTTTTAGGTAAAAAACTGCTTCTATGCGTAAACTTATCCTGCTTGCCTTTATCACACTAGCACCAATCTGCTCTTTCTCCCAATACAATTGGGATTTTGGTATTGGAATTGGTGCGGCAAATCCACTGGGCGATATGGGCGGAAAAGAACTCACTCGCCGCGATTTTGTTTCCGATTTAAAATTTAAGCAAACACAACTGGCCGGAACGACTTGAGTGTCTCTGTAGCACCTTTAAGCACAAGGCCTTCCGCGCCCTCGACATCAATCTTGATCAGGCCCGGATTTAGCCCATGCTCGCGAACCAGTTCATCAATGGTTGAAACATTGACTGGTATTCTTGTGCGATTTTGATCATTCCTGACGGAGTAATGACTAATCCCACCCAGAGAAGAAAACTCCTCTCGATCTTCAATAAACTCAATGTCTAAAACGCCAGGCTTGTCAGCGAGGGCGCCGTTAAAGACGATGACTTTCTGGTTCAGGTTGTTACGCGCTACATTCGCGACCAGCCGCCTGTGTGCTCCAGGCGTTGGTTCGACAGATAACACTCGACCCGATTGAAGATAGGTCGCGAGCAAGCATGTGAAGAAGCCAATGTTTGCCCCCACATCAATTGCATCCTTGTCCGGGGACACGTGCTCTCTCAGGATCGTGATGGCTTCTGGTTCGTACTCGCCAGTCTCAACTAATCTCGCGAAAAGATGCGACGCCACTGGTACTTGAAACACACCACCGAACGACGGCACGTTCAGCACTGGATCATTCACGATCAATCGCTTCATGTTCACCCATTCATGTGATCTGAATGAGTTTTTGCGACCAAAAATCTGCATCGCATAAATCCAGAGGGGGCGTAAACGACTCCCGAGTCGCGACTGTTTAAGAGTCTCCAGCATCAGCATTCCTTTTCATACCCAAACGAACAGCATTCTACGCGTCTGACCAGTAGCCGCCGTGTAGACTTCGCGTTGTACTTTGTCGCTTTGTGGATTGGATGCACGGGGCTGAGTCAACCGTATGCAGGTTCAATCACGGCCACTTGGCGGTCTGGCTGGAGTTTATCAGCGGTGATGCCGGTTGTCACCCTGAATTCATGGGCTTGCGTTGATTCGATCGTGACGATGGCTGCGGATGTTTCGGCACAGGAATCAGCTTTCCTGCGCGAGAAAAAAGGTCCGTCCATGGTCCTTCAGAAATGCCAGCAAGTTCCACAACACTTCGGTATTCAATCAAATGGAACGGCAACTACAGCAGATCACTTCTGGCAAAGATAACGTCAGCCTGATAAAGCTGGAAACTTGGCTTGGCTGTATACCCATTAATAATCCAAATCGGCACGAATGATCTCGATCGAAGGTAGGCGATCAGATCTTCAATGAGAGATTCTCCCATGTATTGGGGAACAAGCGAAGCTTCAAGCTGAATCAGCTTGATCTCGCTGAGCCGAGTTCCAGCTCCCTCTAACACCTGCATCTCAAAGCCCTGAGTGTCAATTTTTAGACAAACGTTGTCGGAAGATTTACACAACTCGCTGTAGATGCTGTCCAGTCGAACGATGGTCACGGTCTCTTGTCCAACCGTCGTCAGATCAATCGCGTGTTCAATGGCTGAGAGTTTTCTGAATGAACTGGCGGCCGAATGCGTGGACACGTTTATTGTGTCGGTGGCGGGGGCGGAGCCAAGGGCATAGTTATGCACCTTCCACTTTCCCGCACCATGCTGATTCGCCTTCAATCGCAGTTTCTCACTCGCGCTCCCAAGCGGCTCGAATGATTCGATTCTTCCTTTATAGCCGAGGGACCGTATGTGCATTGCATACTGCCCAACGTTAGCACCCACGTCCAATACACAGTCGATTTTAAAAGTGTCAAGATAATGTTTTAGAGGATATCGAATGAAGTCCCTGCCCTGCCGCTGCAGCGCATCCCGAATCATGCTGAAGAGGAACACCTAACACCACTACTTTCGATCTGGACGTAAACGCAAAGAAGTTGATTCTTCTGCCGCTGATTTTTGGCCACAAACTATTCAAATTGAGCATACTCTGTGGGCGTTGTCGGTGCTAAAAATTTCAATCGTCGTCATTCCTGCCGAGACACGATGCAGATTGAGGTACTGGATTCACCTTTGCGGGAAAGTTCCAGCTCCAAAACCAAACATTGACAGAACGCTATCGTCATTTTCCCATTACGCAGACAGAAATTCCTCAATCAGACAAGAATCCCGCGTGGAAAAAGTGCCCTTATTGCGACAAACACTCGGCCTGATCTTGAAAGGTATGCTGCTTATTGTCAAACGATTGACCGTGACAGATTATCACGGTGCGACGGTGGGAATTGTTGGTGACAGGGAATTGTGAAACGGTGATGGTTGACCTGAGCTGCAAGGTGGCGAGCCGTGCCTGTCGATTGGTCGAGAAGGCTCATTGGAAGTGCCTGTCATTTTGTTTGGCGTTTGTTCTTCAAGGGCTTGCAAAGTTTCAAACGCAAAGCCGAACGACTGCTCGGCCCGGTTGCTTAAGACCACAAGATCAGCCCCGCGCCAACACGCTTCCTGGAGCTGCGTATCGCACGACTCTGGAGAGCGTGCAGGACTCCTTTAGGCTGCCTCTTGCCGGGCTTTCTTGCAGACTTATGATGTGCCTTGCTTCCGAATGCCAATCGCAATCCAGCCAACCCCGTCACGCTGCTTTTGGTTTCGAAAGAGTTTTCTTCGACGTGGGGAAGCTGCGCTGAAATGAATCATCGCTGAACAAAAATCTCTGATCAGTTTCCTGGTCTGTGGGTTGAACGACACCGTAGGACATTTTCATTATGATTCCGGCCGCGAGATTTTCACGCAGATTTTCGTCGGAGTCAGAATTCGATGTGCCAGTTCAGAATGATTCTAAAGCCTGGGCTCACGAAGATGTTGGTCGTGATTCCGAGACTGCTGTCTTTTGCGGTGATCCTCGGGGCCGTTGAGCAAATCGCAGCCGATGATCCTGACTTCTATCGCGACGTACGTCCGATTCTGGCAAAAGCTTGTTTTCATTGTCACGGTCCCGATGAAGAAACTCGGGAGGCCGGCTTACGACTGGACAGGCCCGAGGGCTTATTTGGGACAATTGAAGATCGACGAGTGGTGACGGAGGGCGATCCGGATCACAGTGAGTTGATCCGACGAATTCTGTCTGATCAGGCCGATGTTGAGATGCCTCCTGCCGACTCGGGAAAATCTCTGACTCCCGTGCAAAAGGATGTGCTCGTTAAATGGGTGTCTGCAGGTGCGCCCTGGAAAGAACATTGGGCGTTTATTCCGCCTCAACTTCCTGAGGTTCCTGCTGTCGTTTCGGAAGCAGTGAAAGATAACGCCGCGGACAGTGAGATCGATTGCTTCATAGTCGAAAAACTTTCTGCTGCCGGTCTGACTCCGTCGTTGGCTGCCGATAATGCAACTCAGGTTCGCCGTGTATTTCTCGATCTCATCGGACTACCTCCGACCGTCGAAGAAGCGGATCATTGGTTGGCACGATTGCAGGAAGAGCAATCCGCAGAGAAGCCAACAGCCCCGAACAATGCTGTATGGAGTGAACTTGTCGATCATCTGCTTTTGCGTCCTGAGTACGGGGAACGCTGGGCTCGAGTCTGGCTGGATATGGCTCGGTATGCTGATACGAATGGTTACGAGAAGGACCGAGCGCGATCAATCTGGCCTTATCGTGACTGGGTGATCAGCGCATTGAATGCTGATATGCCGTTTGATCAGTTTTCTATCGAACAGCTGGCCGGAGACCTGTTGCCCAACGCATCGATTTCGCAGCGAATCGCCACAGGGTTTCATCGCAACACGATGTTAAACGAAGAGGGGGGCATTGATCCTCTGGAGTTTCGTTTTCATGCAATGACCGATCGTGTGGCCACCACGGGGACAACATGGCTTGGGCTGACAGTCGGTTGTGCTCAATGCCACACTCACAAGTACGATCCGCTGACGCATCGTGAGTACTACCAGATGATGGCGTTTTTGAACAACGCTGATGAGCCGTCGTTGTCTCTGCCGGATGACACACAGTTGCGGCAGGAGGCTGCGAATCGACAGCAAGCAGAACAGTTGCTTCAGGAATTACCGAAGCATTGGCCGCTTGAACAACTGGAGGTGCTTCCTTCGCGAATCACAAACGCTGCTGGCGAGGGAGATGAGAAACTTACAATCGACGGTCCCGATATGGTGGTGGTTTCGGGGAATGTGCCCGCTCGAACGACCTATGTGATCGATCTGGAAGTTACGGATATCGCCGCAGCAACATCGCTGAGTTTGAGTGCCTTTAAGAAAGATCCGCATGCCGGACCTGGGCGAGCAGATAACGGCAACTTCGTGTTGAGTGAAGTGCAGTTAAGTCTGTTTCAAAAAGCGGCGGCTCCGGGCGTCACCGCGACCGAGGCCGAAGTCCAGTTGCCATTTAAAGCGGTGACGGCGACGGTTGAGCAGGCCAACTATTCTGCGGCCTTTTGTATCGACGGGAAACTGGAGACAGGATGGGCGATCGACAATGGACAGGGCATCCCGGCTTCGGCCGAGGCCACATTGTCACTGGATCCAGATCATCTTCGGGAAGCGTTGATGAAGCTTGGTTCGACAAAGGGGCCAGTTGGGTTACGCTTGCGACTGATTCAGAATCATGGGGCTCGCCATGTTCTTGGCGCATTTCGGCTGGCCGTCGGAAAATCGCTGTCACCGGCCGAACAAGATCTCCGGCGGAGCGAACTGGTTATGAAGAAGTTTGAGGAATGGAGCAATGCGAGCAGGCCGAAGGTTGTTGCCTGGACGCCTCTGAAACCGCTTGCTGCGACTTCAAATCTGCCTCATCTGACGATTTTGGATGACGCATCGATTCTGGCAACGGGAGATACGACGAAACAGGATCGCTTTGAGATTATTTTGGAGGCGTCAACGGAACCGATCACCGCCCTGCGACTGGAAGCGCTGCCGGATGAGCGTTTGCCGGGAGGTGGGCCGGGGACGACTTACTATGAAGGATCGCTCGGCGATTTTTATCTCAACGAGCTTTCTGTTTTTGCGGGCGATGTCCCGGCGAAAGTGACTTCGGCGACAGAGAGCTACACTCGAAACAAGTTCGGGAACATGCCCACGTCGGCCGCATTGACTCTGGATGGAGATGTCCAGACGGGCTGGTCGATTGCAGGTGAAGAAGGACAGCGGCATTCAGCAGTCTATGTTTTCGAAAAGCCGATTCCGCCGTTTACGGCCGTGAAGGTTCAGATGATCTTCGGAAGGCACTTCGCAAGTTCGCTGGGACGCTTTCGATTCTCTGCAGCGAATAGTGATCGTTCTCCGGTGGCTCATCGACTATCGGAGTCTGGGGAACTGTTACTGTTGAAGCAGCCGGATCAGTTAACGTCGGTCGATAAGACTCAACTGATGAACGCGTTCTTGCTGAATGCACCCGAAGTTGCGAAGCAATCGGAACAGATCAGACGGCTGTTGTCTCCCGTTGAGTCTGCGACGACACTTGTGATGCGGGAACGGCCTGCTGAAAATCCGCGTCCAACTTATCGGCATCATCGCGGTGAGTATCTGCAGGCCAAAGAGCAACTGGATTCGGGGACCCCTGAGTTTCTGCATCAGTGGCCAGACGAGTTTCCTCGTTCGAGACTGGGATTCGCACAATGGCTCGTGCATCGAAAAAATCCTTTGACCGCGCGAGTGATTGTGAATCGTCAGTGGGCGGCGTTCTTTGGGCATGGTATTGTGGCGACAGTTGATGATTTTGGAATTCAGGGAACAGAACCCAGTCATCCGGAGTTACTGGATTGGCTGGCAGTGACGTTTATGGATGCGGATCACTGGTCTCTGAAGTCACTGCATCGTCGGATTGTTCTGAGCAGCGTTTATCGACAGGCGGCTAGCCAGCGAGATGAATCGCTCGCAAAAGATCCCGAGAACCGATTGCTGTCTTATGCGCCTCGATTTCGGCTGGATGCGGAGATCGTCAGAGACTCGATTGTTCAGGCGGCCGGAGTGTTATCAAAGAAACAAGGCGGCCCGCCCGTTCGGCCTATTCAGCCGCCGGGGATCACGGAAGTCGCGTTTGGCAGCCCGGGCTGGGATGTCAGCAACGGGGAGGATCGTTATCGTCGCAGCATTTATACATTCATCAAACGCACCGCGCCATTTGCGATGGTGACGACGTTTGATGGGCCTACCGGAGAAGCCTGCATTGCTCGGCGGAATCGTTCGAATACTCCTTTGCAGGCGCTGACGCTGTTGAACGATCCGATGTTTGTCGATTTGGCGCGAGCCTCTGGTGAGCATCTGTTGCAGGGGCATGATTCTGAAGACGGCCAGAGGATCGTCAAACTGTTTCGACGGCTTCTGACCCGTAGTCCCGATGAGGCCGAATTAGCGGCGTTGCAGGATTTTATCGTGATGCATCGCACAATGTTTCAGGAGCATCCTGAACAGGCGGCAGAGCTGACGGGTAAGAATGCCGCGAATGTTGATGCAAACGCGGTCGCAGAGTTGGCGACATGGACTGCTCTTTCACGAGCATTGTTTGCATTGGATGAAGTAGTGATGCGGCCTTAGCTGGACAGCGCCATGTTTGCCCCCTCATCCGGCCTGGCGGCCACCTTCTCCCCCGAGGGGGAGAAGGGCAAAATTCACGCGTTTATGCTTACAATATATGTGCGGTCCTCCTGGAACACTAAACATGGGGGTGTCCAGTCAGGAACAGCCCCGTGACATGGTTCGGTTCTTGTCGGGTAAAGATTAACACCATTCACGCTTTTTGTGACTCTCTCAGGACCGTCAGACATGAATATGTTTTCGCCGATTGCAAGAAGATTCTGTTTGTCTGAACTGACGTCCGGGCTTGGGGCGTTCGCGTTGGGAGGACTTCTTTGTGATAACGCGAAAGCGGATGTCATATCGACTGATCCGCTCGCCGTTCGACCTCCTCATTTTCCGGGGAAGGCGAAGGCTGTCATTCATTTGTTCATGGCGGGCGCTCCAAGCCAACTGGAAATGTTTGACAACAAACCGATGTTGACGGAACTCTCCGGGAAGCCTTTACCGCCGTCCGTGATTGGCGGTCAGAGATATGCGTTTATTCAGCCCGACGCCGCGGTCATGGGGCCTCAGTTTGAGTTTTCTCGGCATGGGCAATCCGGAGCCGAATTGTCCTCCGCCCTGCCCCATCTGGCATCAATCTCCGATGAGATCTGTCTGATCAAATCGATGCATACGGATCAATTCAATCATGCTCCAGCGCAGTTGCTGATGAATACCGGGTTTTCTCAGCCGGGGCGACCGAGCATTGGTTCGTGGCTGTTATATGGGCTGGGCTCTGAGACGAAGGAACTGCCTTCGTTTGTCGTCATGAGCACTGGTGATGGAATCAGCGGAGGTGCATCGCTGTGGTCCAGTGGATTTCTGCCGACCGTTTACACCGGCGTGCAGTTTCGCAGTCAGGGGCCGCCGATTCTTAATGTGACAACGCCTGCTGGTGTCAGCAACGAACTTCAGTCAGAAACCTTTTCACTGATTAATCGGCTCAATAAACATCGGCTGGAAGCGGTCCACGATCCCGAAATTACCACTCGTATTGCATCGTTTGAAATGGCGGCTCGGCTACAGACGTCGGCTCCAGCGCTGATGGATCTGGGAAGTGAAACAGCTGAGACTCTGGAAATGTATGGTTGCGACCCTGACAAGCCATCGTTTGCTCGGGCTTGTTTGCTGGCACGTCGCATGGTCGAACGCGGCGTTCGCTATGTCAGCATTTTTCACAGCGGCTGGGATGCTCACGGTAATGTCAAAGGCAACGTCGCCAATAATTGCAAGGTGACAGACCAAGCCAGCGCGGCTCTTGTGAAAGATCTGAAGCAGCGGAGTTTGCTGGACGAAACGTTGGTGCTCTGGGGTGGCGAATTCGGGAGAACTCCGATGGTCGAATCCAACGCCGCACTGGGGCGTGCTCAGGGCCGCGATCATCATCCTCAGGCCTTCACCGTCTGGATGGCCGGTGGTGGCATCCGCCCTGGAATGACTTTAGGTGCCACAGACGATTTTGGATTTCATGTCACAGAGAATCCGGTTCATATTTATGATCTGCAGGCCACGCTGATGCATTGCCTCGGCCTCGATCATAAACGCCTCACCTTCCATCATGCCGGTCGAGATTTTCGACTGACGGACGTGCACGGTGAGTCGGTAAGTGCGATTATTTCCTGAGCATCAGGTTTTTTTCTGACAGCAGTACGGGTTTGTTTTGTGGCGAAAGCGGTTCTGGCATCCCTCGGCCTGTCGCAGAAAACGACCACTGAAAAATGCACTGACGCCTGTGGCTTGCCGTTGAACGAATTCGCAAAACTCAGATCGCAGGCGGCATTTGTGATTCCATCACTTCGAATCATGGCCCCACAGAGCGTCGGCGATCCAGTCGAGATCTTCCGTCTGAACCTGAGCGGCCTCTTTGCCTCGCCCTGCCCCTGCGGAGTTCAGTGCGTTGAGCACCAGAAGTCGCAGGACACTGGCCAGCGGACTGCGCGGCCCCTGCTTGAGTGCTCGTTGAACAAGGCGGTGATCTCGATTCAGGATGACTTCATTCTGCCCGGTCGGCGCCTGGCGAAAATGGGCGTCAATCATGCGCTGAAAGCCCTTGGGGATATCGCCATCTTTGCGCAGTTCTTCAAAAGTTCTGGCCAGTTCGTAGCGTTCGTTCAAAAAGGCGACGACTGGCAGCGAAGGCTGGAATGAAGCGATCATGACTCGAGCCTGCGTCGATCTCAGGAAATCACTCCAATCGGCCGATGACTCCTCGAGTTCCGCCATCCCCATGACAGAACTCGCGAAATTCGCGGAAGATGGAGTTGCCGGGCGAAGTTCAATGTGGTCTGAATTATGATCCGAGACCATGGACGCCAGCAGGTTCTCTTCGAAACTGCGAAATACATGCACGCACGGTGTTCGATTCGACGCGAAGACGTCGTCGAGGTATCGTTCCTGGCGACGGTCGGCGTTGTACCAGATGACAAAATCAGCGTCGGCCTCATGCAGTGCGTCGGCCGCGCTGAGATTCAGAATTTCATTGAACAGCAATGGACCTCGTGAAGTTTTGAAGCG
>CAIJTV010000419.1:0-3060 GCA_903823635.1 uncultured Planctomycetaceae bacterium | reverse complement strand
GCTGTGGAATCGGAACCTCGTCATGGTGCACATCCAGCTGTCGATGCGCGGACTCGAGGTACTGTGATTCATGCCTGGTTCGAGTGCATCGAATGGCTGGATGAATCTCGTCCCGAACCCGATGAAGCCAGCCTCCGTCAGCGAGCGGCAGATCTGACAGTGTCAGAGAGAGTCGTCGAGCGACTGTTGCCAGATTTTCGAAAGATGTTACAGGTTGCGGGAGTTCGCAAGTTATTCCAGGCTGCCACAGGTGGAGCGGCCCAGGTATTTGGTCCTCATCGCACGCAGATCGAATCTGGTTCCGCCAGTTTGAAGGTCGAACGCGAACGTATGTTTGTGTTGTTGCACGATGGTGAGCTAGTGCAGGGGACAATCGATCGACTGGTTTTGCTCTATGAAAACGGGCGACCCATTGCTGCTGACATCGTGGATTTTAAAACAGATCGCCTGGTCGGGCCAAAGCAACAGTGGATCGAAAACAAACGCAATCACTACGCTCCGCAGTTGCAGGAGTATCGGTTTGCGGTGTCGCACTGCTTTGGGATTCCGGCAGAGAAAATCAGCACTCGACTGCTGCTGCTGGAAGCTCAGGCAACGGTTGAAACATAGCCAGCGCAGGTAGAAATGAGCATCGCCGAATAGCGGAGGGGAATTTGTTGCATTTGCGATTGATCCCTCTCGCACCGTGAAATGATCATTTTCTCTTTCTCGCGGCATTCTCCAGGCCCGATCCCCATGTGGGAAATGCAGCCACGCTGCGTTCATATTTGTTGCCGGTCATGGTTGATCTGGTGCACACTTCAAGGCAGCATCTCGGCGGAGCGAGATGTCTACATTATGTCGACTTCAGCAGTTTGCGAAACTCTTTCAACGTCCGAGTATTCGCGACATCGTCTTTGGTCAGCCCTGCGCGGCGAGCCTGGTCGACACCGTATTCCAGAACCTCGAAGCCATTGACGCTGTGCGAGTCGGTGCTGATCACAATCGGAATACCCAGATCTTTGGCCGCTGCCGCATGGATGTCATCAAGATCAAGCCGGCTGGGGTGAGCATTGATTTCCATCATGACCTGATTGTCGGCAGCGGCTTTTAACAGCTCTGAAAAATTGATATCCGCGCCTTCTCGACGACCAATCATGCGTCCGGTGCAATGACCGATGATATCCACGTGAGGATTGGACACCGCTGTCATCAGGCGCTTCATGATCTGTTCACCAGGTTGCTTTAAGCCGTAATGCAAAACAGCGATAACCCAGTCGGCTTCAGCAAGAACATCATCGGGAAGATCCATCGTGGCATCTTCCAGAATGTCGCATTCGATCCCGCAGAGAATTTCGATTCCGGAGATGGTCTCACGGATTCGTCGGATCTCCTCCCAATGCTTCCGCAGGCGAATTGCATCCAAGCCATTGGCCATGGAGACTCGTTTGCTGTGATCTGTGATGGCGATGTACTTCAGGCCTCGTTCGCGGGCGGCGATCGCCATCTGCTCGATCGTCGCCGCTCCGTCTGAGGCGGTCGTATGCATGTGCAGATCGCCCTTGATATCGGCAAGCGTGACAAGCTCTGGAAGTTTGCCGGCATCGGCCCATTCAAACTCGTATCGATTCTCACGCAGCTCCGGAGGAAACCACGGCAGTCCAATCGCCGCGTAAACCTCTTCTTCCGTTCGGCCTGCGACCTGAACATCGTCTCGAAAGACACCGTATTCGTTCAGCTTGAGACCCAGGTCTTTAGCCCGCTGACGAACAACGACATTGTGTTCTTTGGACCCTGTGAAATACTGCATTGCCGCACCGAAGGATTCTTCAGGGACGACTCGCAGGTCAAGTTCCATCCCGGTTTTCAGGCGAACACGTTGCTTAGTCTCGCCGCGCTGGAGGACGGATTCGACAAGGGGGTGAGAGGCGAGACAATCCATCGGCGGACCGGAGTCGGAACAGGTTGCAAGAACGTCAAGATCTCCGCAGGTCTCTTTGCGACGGCGACAACTGCCCGCCACGGCGACTTGTCCAACTTCTTTCAGCTTTTGCAAGTCCTCAACAATCGCCTCTGCAGCCGCGCGAGCGTCAGAAATTGATGCTCTTTGGCTGTGTTCAGTCGCCATCGCAATGTTTGCCAGAATCGATTCTTCGGTCTTCTTTCCGAAGCCTTTCAGCTTGGAAAGTCTGCCGGCTTCGCAGGCGGCCTTCAAATCTTCCAGCGATTTAAGACTCAGCTCGTTAAAGAAGACTGAAACCTTTTTTGGACCAACTCCGGGAATTCGCAGCATATCGAGTACACCGCCAGGGATTTGTTTCCGCAGTTCTTCCAGCGCGGAGTGCTGTCCCTTGGTGGTGATCTCTTCGATCTGTTTGGCAAGATCTTTTCCGATGCCCGCGAACTGTGTCAGATCCTGTTTCTCTGCGACAAGGTCGCTGAGGGATTCCGATGTCGATGAAATCGTTCGCGCTGCGTTTCGGTAAGCTCGAATTCGAAACGGATTGGCGCCCTGGATCTCGAGAAGATCGGCAAGCAGTTCGAACTGAACCGCAATAAATTCATTCTTCATTGGAACGACCTGAGAATTCCTGACGTGGGGGCAAGATGTTCGAAGTCTGACCGAGAGAAGGATTCCATGGAACCGTGGACGGATTTCGAATCAGCTCTGAGAGATCTTTACTGGCGTTCTCTGTCAGCAGAAAAAGAGGGGAGAAGTGATGATGCTGGCGAATCTGAAACCGTGCCGTCTCACATTGCATGGCCTCTGCGGCATGCGTCGTAATCATGGCCAGCAGTTGCCCGGGCGACAATTCCGAGGCCACTCTGGCGACGTGCTGAAGTTCCCGCCAGATACTCAAGTCCGGATTCGACGCGCGGCTGTCGGTGCCGAGTACCACTCTGCATCCGGCAGTGAGCAGTTTACGAAATGGATGAGGAGTGTGACCAAAGAAATGATGTGTTCGAGGACAATAGACAGTCGTGATGTTCTGATGATGCGCAAGAAAAGTAAGATCCTCATCCGTGAAATAGTTGCCATGCACAGCCAGCACTTTGGACGCAGAGCTGAGAACCTTCAGC